>CAYFQZ010000577.1:0-18745 GCA_964345305.1 uncultured Ignavibacteria bacterium
CTCTCTCCGGCGGCCGTCTCGGTGGAGAAGAGAATAGCCATCGTCAAGAGCAGCAACTCTCCTTCCTTTCAGGCTGCGGCCGAAGGGGTGAAAAAAGAGATAAGAAAAGGCCTCGCAAATCCGGTCTTCATAGAGTATGATCTGGCTCTGAATTCTCCGGATGAGACGCAGATTGTCGAGAAGATGAGGGAGCTTGGCCCTGATCTGATCGTGACTATCGGCTCGAAATCCACAGCTCTTCTATCAAAAAGAATCAGAGACATACCCATAGTTTTCTCTGCGGTTTTGAATCCCATCTCCAGCGGATTCGTTCAAAGCATGTGGTCGTCCGGAAACAACCTGACGGGCGCTTCCCTGGACATTCCCATCAAGACGCAGCTGGACAAATTCAAGCTTATCTTTCCCGGATTGCGGAAGCTGGGGGTGATTTACACTCACGACACCGAGCCGGTTGTCAGGGAAGCCCGGAGGGTCTGCCAACAGATCGGTTTGGAGCTGGTTTCGGTGGCCATCTCTTCCGAGAAGGAGATACCCGGGGTTATACAGAGCATGGGGCAGGCGGTGGATGGCTTATGGGCGGTGGCCGATACGCTCATCTTCACCCCCCAGTCGACCCAGTATCTGCTGCTCTACAGCCTGCGCAACGGGATCCCCTTTGCCGGGCCGTTTACCTCCTTCGTTAAGGCGGGAGCGCTCTTCACCCTGGCTTGGGATGATAAGGACGTAGGAAGGCAGTCCGGCGAATTGGCCTTGAGGGTGCTGACCGGGGAAGACCCCAAGCGCATCCCCATAACCACGCCAAGAATGATCTACTTGATACTGAATCTGAGAACTGCCGATCAGATAAACCTAAAGATCCCTCCTCACATAGTCAGCGTAGCTAAGGAGGTCTACCAATGACCGTAAAGCTCCGACAGCTGCCTGTGGGGTTGAAGACAAAATTCGTTCTGACCATATCCTTCTTGATTGTGGCGACCTCTGCCATCCTTGGCTTTTTCCTGATCGAGAAGCAGAGCCTGCTGATACAGAGGGAGCTTGAAAAGCGAGGGGAGTCCATGGCCCGCAACATGGCACACAACGCCGAATACGGCGTGCTGGTGGAGAGCGAGCAGTTGCTTTTCAATCTGATGGAGGGGCTCTTTTCGGAGGCAGAGGTAGTTCACATCACCATACGCGATAAAGAGGGCAAACCTCTTGCCGATTGGGGGCGGACGGAGAGATATCACCAGGTATACCAGCAAAGAGCAAACCTTCCGGGGCAGGGCATCCAGGATCACATCTATTCGAAACAATACTTCGTGGCCCACGGCCAGGAGTTCCTCAGCTTCACCTATCCCATTAAGACCACTCGGGTGGAAAGATCCAGGGAGGAAGTGGGAATCCTGGAAGACAAGAAGGATTTGATAACCAGGGAGGAGATCATCGGCACGGCCAACGTAGGCCTGTCCCTTCAGAACATGCGTCGTGAAATCGCGGATATGAAAAGAATGGTGGTTCTGCTGACCATCCTGGTGGTGGCGGCCGGAGTGGTACTGACCATCTTTCTGGTCAATATCTTCATAAAACCCGTCAAGAGATTGGTGTACGCCACTAAGAGGGTGGCCAGTGGAAATCTCCACCAGATGGTGAAGGTGACGACCAGGGATGAGATCGGAACGCTGGCGCATTCCTTCAACAAGATGGTCACGTCTCTGAAGGAGTCCAGGGAGAAGATCGAGGAATACAATCGAACGCTGGAAAACAAGGTCAAGGAAAGAACGGCCGAACTGGAGAAGACCACCCGCCTGCTTCAGGTGGAGTACGATCGCCTGGAGGCCATAATCAACTCGCCGAATCTGGGGATCGTGATTGAGGACAAGGACTGCAACATAAGGTTCATGAACAAATTCCTCATCGAGATCTTCGGAAACCAGGTTGGGGAGAGATGTTACGAGAAGTTTAAGGCACGCACAGAAAAATGTCCGGTGTGCCCCATCGACGAGATCTTGGTGAGAGGAAAGAAAACTTTCACCTATCTGGACCGGGATGTTCAGGGCCATCACTACGAGCTTTCCGCCAGCCTGTTCCAGGACGAAAAAGGGGAACAGTACATTCTGGAGACCATGCGGGACATCACCGAACAGAAGAAGCTGGAGACGCAGGTTCAGGAGTACACCAGCAGTCTTGAGAGGACCAACCTGGAATTGGAGAATGCTCTGAGAACTCTCAAGGAGACCCAGGCCCAGTTGATCCAGGTGGAAAAGATGGCCGCGGTAGGGCAGCTTGCCGCCGGTGTGGCCCATGAACTCAACAATCCTCTGGGAGGAATTCTGGGATACTCTCAGTTCGCCCTGGAGAAGATGAGTCAAAAGCCGGTGAGTCAGTTCGGCGAGCAGGACACCGCCGATTTCCTCCAATACCTGAAGGACATAGAACAGCAAACCAAGAGATGTCGGTCCATCATACAAAACCTTCTTAAGTTCAGCCGTGCCTCGCGCAAAGAGGAGTTCGAGCCGACCGACGTCAACCAGGTTGTCAAGGAAACTCTGGCCTTTATCAGACATCAGGTGGAGAAGAGCAAGGTGAAGCTGGTGGTAAAATTGGACGATTCCTTGCCCATGACAAGGGGACATGCCAGTCAGCTCCAGCAAGTGTTCACCAATCTGATTCTGAATGGGGTCCAGGCCATGCCCGGGGGAGGGACTTTGACGGTCAGCACCGGCATGGGGGGGGAGGCCGAGACGATTGAGGTGACCTTCACTGATACCGGGGTGGGCATCCCAGAACACAGTCTGGACAAGATATTCGAGCCCTTCTTCTCCACCAAGAAGGTTGGCGAGGGCACCGGACTGGGGCTCTCAGTCAGCTACGGTCTGATCAAGAATCACGGCGGAGAGATCAAAGTCGAGAGTAAAGACAATGAAGGCACCACCTTCTCCGTCCTGTTGCCGGTGCCGCAGGAGGAGATCAGCACGAAATCCGAGGACCAGGCGAGGCTGGCCTGCAGCCGGTAAAAGGCGGGAGTCGCCTGGCTCGCACCTGTCGGAAACGGCATCCGGGAGAAGCCAATGAAGATTCTCGTAGCAGACGACGATCCCATCAGCGGTAAGCTGCTCCGCGAGGTTCTGACCAACGACGGTCATCAGGTGATGGTGACGGCGAACGGAATGGAAGCCCTGCAGGAGGCACAGAGGCAGTCGTTCGAGTTAGCCTTCATGGACGTCCATATGCCAAAGATGAACGGACTGGAGGCCCTTCTGGCAATTCGAGAGCTGTACCCGGAGATGACCATAGCCATGATGGACAGCTACCCGGATCAACTGGTACGGGAGGCGGAAGCCAAAGGAGCTTTGACCTGCATACATAAACCTTTTGATTTAGACGAAATAAGGAAGATCATCCGGGAAGTAGAAAGCTCGGTCGTAAAGGAGCGATAGATTCAATGCTGGCCCAGAGAGAACTTGTAAGGATCCTGGTGGTGGATGATGAGGAGATCATGCTCAAGCTGGCTTGTGATGCATTGCGAAGCCAGGGGCATCAGGTGACCGGTACCTCCAGGCCACTGGAGGCACTGGACAAGCTACGGCACGAGAAGTTTGACTTCATCCTCACCGACATCAAGATGCCCGGGATGGACGGCATGGAGTTGATCCAGTCCGCCCACCGGATAGATCCCTCCATGGGGGCCATATTCATGACCGGATATGCCAGTCTGGACACGGCCAAGAGGGCCATCCAGGAGGGTGCCTATGATTACATCCTCAAGCCCTTCGACCTCCAGGAGATCAGGAGCGCCATCGCCCGGGCCATACAGAAGAGGAGCCAGAGCATCGAAGACGGAAGGAAAGAAGGGCTTTCTCAGCTGTTCGATCTCAACCGGATTCTCTATACCGCCGGCGACAGCGAGAGCCTGCTCAAGCTGTCATTAGAATTGGCTCTGGTACAGAGCGGGATGGGAACCGGGATCATCCTCTACTGGGACAAAAGGAACAAACAGCTTCAGCTTTTCCGAGCCAAAGATCCGGAGCGAAGCGTCTTTGTTCAGGCCACCGCAAAAGTCGAGGAGAAGTTGCTGGCGGAATGGTCAGAGCTGAACGACATCGTGCAGGTGAGGAACTTCAAAAGCCACCCGCTGTTTTCGCCGCTGGAGAGAATGCTTGAGGTTTCTACGGTGCTGACGGATCTTCTGGACTCGGACCAAGAGGCGGTCATTGTGCCCCTGAGAAAGGCCGACTCTGTCGCCGGAATGATAATCCTATGTGAGATCGGACGTCAGCGGGAGCTTTCGGAGCAGGATCTCAAGCTCCTGGCCATCTTAGGCATTCAAACCGCCATCTCCTTGGAGAATCTGACCTTGCTCGTGGAGGCGCAGGAATCATACAAGGAGCTGCAGAATCTCCAGGAGCAGATAATCAATCTGGAGAGGATGGCCACACAGGGAAAAATATCCGCGGAGATAGGGCATGAACTGAACAACTACCTGACGGCAATCATGGGAAACTTCGAACTGCTCAGCATGAGAATAGCCGAGGGTCAGACTCAGTCGCTGCGCACTCAGCTGGACAGCATCTCCGCCAACCTGCAGAAGATTCAGGGGTTTGCGGAGGGGCTGTTGGATTTCTCCAGCCTCCGCATTGAAAAGGCCGAGTGCGACGTCAATGGTCTAATAGAAAGGACCTTAGTCTTCATAAAACCTCAGAATACGTTCAAGAATATATCCCTGGCAAGCGAACTCGCGCCGGACATTCCGCCGCTGGTCGTTGACGCCGGCCAGATACAGCAGGTTCTGTACAACCTGCTCAAGAACGCAGCCGACGCCATGGGAAAAAGAAAAGGCGAAGGGGGTACCATCACGCTGGGCACCAGCCATCATCCTGAAGAGGGGTCGGTCGAGGTATGGGTCAGGGATACCGGGAAGGGGATGTCTGATGAAGAGTTACAGAAGGTATTCCAGGGAGGCTTCACCACAAAAGAATCAGGTCATGGCATGGGGCTTTCAATATGCAAGAAAATCATCGACGCTCACGACGGAACCATCCAGGTTGAAAGTCGGCCCGGCCAAGGAACCTGCTTCAAGGTACGACTGCCCTTGCCTGATCAAGTAGGAAGGTAAGAAAACGCGGGGCCGTTTGCTGAGGTTTCGACATTTCACCCGAAAGGCCGGCGTCTTGTCCCGGTCCGGTGTCGGCAAATGTCGGCTAAAGTTTTGAAATCATGCGTCGATTAAATAAGTGGTTTTGGCCTCTATAGGAAAATAGCCTGTTGTCTAGGGGAATTCCTTCGGCTTTGTCATGTCAAGTCTCAGATTCTTGGTAACGCCAGATAAGTAATCTCATAAGAAAAAAGGAGGGCGCCAATTGAATACCAGAAACAACACTATTTGGCCGGGCCCGTCGCTTGCCAGAACCGTATTGGTCGCGAGCTTGCTAGCTCTGATCTTGACTCATGCCGTGGCCTGGGCCGGGACCGCAGGGAAGATTGCCGGAGTGGTCAGGGACGCGGAAAACGGAGTGCCGTTAACCGGGGCCAGCATAATCATCAAAGGAACCAGCATCGGTACTTCCACGGATGAGGACGGGGAGTTTTTCATCCTCAACGTTCCTGTTGGCACCTATACGGTGGAAGCTAAGCTGATAGGATATCAGACGCTCCTGCAAACTCAGGTGACGGTTCTTTTGGATCTGACCACGCCTCTCGATTTCGAACTGAGCTCAACACCGGTGGAACTGGAGAAGGGCGTCACCGTGGTGGCCACCCGTCCATTGGTCCAGAAGGACCTGACCTCCTCCACCGACATGTTGATCAGGGAGCAGTTGGAGAACCTGCCCAACGCAGTGGCAATTGATCCGGTTATCTCCAACATGGCCGGAACCGTGGTGGATGATCAGGGTTTCCTCCATGTGCGCGGCGGACGCGAGGCCACGGTGAGTTATTTTCTGGACGACATCTACATCCAAGATCCCCTGGTCGGCTATCCGGGTACCCGGGTACCGCCTGAAGCTCTCGAGGAACTGAATCTCACCACCGGAGGGTTCACCGCTGAGTACGGTGAGGCTCTGTCCGGTGTAGTGAGTGCTATCACCAGAGAGGGAGGCCCGGTCTTCTCGGGAAAGATCAAGGCCTACGACGGACTGGTCCACCCATACCACGTCCAGACCGGGGAGTATGGAAAGCTGGAGAGAAACAACAACCACTCCCTGATATTGGGTCTGGGCGGCCCTCTGACTTTCAGGAGGAGCGACAGGGCTACCTTCTTCGTTTCGGCGGAACGGATCTGGAATGATGGCTATCTCCCACACAACGAGAGGGAGATCACCACGGGAACCGGCAAGATAAGTTTGCGGCCGACCAATGACCTCAGGCTGGTGCTCAGCGGTAACTACTATACCCGGGAGCTCTTGAGGTATACCCACAGGGACGTCAACCGCATTTCCTATGATTTCAATCTGGATGGATTGGGAAAGATCCGCAACAAGTCGTACAGCTTCGGGGCCAAGGTAACCTACCCCTCCTCCAGCAACACCTTCTACTCGGTGAAGCTCAATCACTTCTATACCGATATAAAGCTGGCTCCGGAACATCTTTTCGATCTCTACTGGGACCAGTGGCCGGGCTATCAGGAGGACTCCAGCGGGGTTTACACTGGCACCATCGATGACGACAACTACAATCCCGCCGAGGAATACTTTTACACAGGCTTCACCGTAGCGCCCGACTACTATCCACGCTACCACTATCGGCGAACCGTGTATACCAGTGTGGGTTTCGATCTGATAAGTCAGGTAAACAAGTACCATCAGATCAAGTTTGGAGGGGAGTACCGGGCCAACAGACTGAAGTGGGACGACAAGCAGTTTTTCAACGTTCGACCTTACGGCGAGAAGTACGAGGTTGACCCCAACTACGCTGCCTTCTATGTACAGGACAAGATTGAGCTGAAGGAGATAATAGTCAACGCCGGACTTCGACTGGACTATCTGGATGCCGACATCGCTTACTGGAACGATCCGGTGACCAAGGAAAGGAAGGTCCATACCAAGGCCAAGACTCAAATCAGCCCTCGCCTGGGGGTCTCGCATCCGGTCTCCGATCGGACGGTAATTCATTTCAGCTACGGTTACTACTTTCAGGTCCCGGCATATCAATTCATGTTCGCCAATCTCCAGGCAGACCTTTCCACCGGGTATCCGTTGGTCGGCAATCCAGACATGGAGGCGGAGAAGAGCATAGCCTATGAGCTGGGCATAAACCATGCCCTATCAGATCTGATCACCATGAAGGTGACCACCTACTATAAGGATCTCCATAATCTTGCTTCCACTCGAGAGGTGGTCTATGCGGGAGGTGCATACACTCAATTCGTAAATGCTGACTACGGGACGGTAAAGGGATTCGACTTGATTCTCACCAAGCGGCCGGGCCGCGAGAACCTCTCGGGCGCTATCAACTACTCTTACATGATAGCCAAAGGCAATGCATCCACCGCATACGAAGGTTACTACGACTACTTCACTCAAGGAACCGCCGCGCCGGTGTGGCCGGTCAGAGAATACCCTCTTGCCTTCGACCAGCGACACACCTTGAGCGTCGATCTGGATTACCGGGTGCCGCGGGACTGGAGAGGAGAATTTTTGGGCCTGTCCGTGCCGGGAGCCTGGGGATTGAACCTGCTGGCCAAGTACGGGAGCGGCATGCCGTACACCAAGACCGACGATCAGGGCAACCGTCTTGGCGGCCTGAACGAAGGAAGGATGCCAGCCACCTACCGCATCGATCTGAAGTTTAATAAGGATTTCTACCTCTCCCCGGAGAAGGAGTCTCACCTCTCCTTCTTCGCCGAGGTGGTGAACCTGTTCGATCGAAGAAACGTCTTGCGCGTCTACTCCAACACAGGAAAACCGGACGATGACGGATACCACTACGAGCTTACTCCCGACCCTGACGGAGAGGGTCCCTTAACCGCAGAAGACGTTAACAGGTATTATCGTTTGTTGGCTAAAGATCCAGGAAACTATGATGCACCCAGAACCGTTCGCTGGGGCATCGAATTCGTATTCTAGCACGCCTAAGGAGGTCACTAAATGCACAGTAAAAGAATCTTCCTCCTGCTTCCCGTCCTGTTGCTGCTGCTGTGGGGACGGGGAATCTCCAAAAACCAGAAAACCCTGGAACCACCGACTCCGCTTCAGGATCAGATCATTCACAACAAGGGCAACCTGGCCACCACCGTACAGAACTGGGGGTGGATCGGCGGCCAGAGCTACCTGGGGAAACCCTCGGGTGAGTGGCCCAAGGGTTCGGGGCATCACTACCTGGCGGAGATAAAATACTGGATGGGCGCCACCCAGTCAGACGGCGATACCGTGGTCGCCAATACGGACGACGATTTCATGCCCCTCCCTTCCGTCGTAAAGGGGCAGGAAAGTTACAGAATACGTCTGTCCACGGACACAACCACTTACGACTACGATCTCTCCGACACCGTGGGGCTGGGCATCGGCAAGCCGGCCTATGGATGGAGGGTGTGGGACAACCAGTCGGAAGAGTGGGTCTACAACCAGGTGTGGACCCTCTCATCCGGAATGGTGGAGGCAGGCCCGATCTCGCTTCAGGAGAGTCATTATCGGTTCTGCGATGCCAACAGCGGCGCGCCAGCGCTGGGACTGGAGTTGACCCAAACCATCTACCAGTGGAACTACGACTACAATGAAGACTACCTGTTCGTGGTGCTGGAAATCAAAAACGCATCGGAAAACGATTACTCTGACTTCGCCTTCGGGCTCTACTGCGATTTCGACGTGGGCGGCATAGTGCCGGGCACTTTTGAGAACGGAAGGCTGGGGGATTTGGTCGCCTTTGATTCTACCATGAACCTGGCCTGGACCTATGACCAGGATGGGTACGACGAGGGTTGGGGCCCGCTGGTTAAGACCGGAGTGATGGGGACCAAGTATATCGAGACGCCGGATGATATCGGCATGACCGCCTTCCGAACCGGGAGATGGGAGGATTTACCGGACAACGACAACGGGAAGTATGAATTCATCAGCAGCCAGCAGTTTGACGAAAGCCTCCCCCCTACCGATCAGTACTACGTCCAGTGCACCCGGGGCATCGATCTATCCTCCGGCAAAAGCGTCCGCGTAGTCTTCGCGCTGATCGCCGGGTACGACGAGCTGGACTTGAAGGCCAACGCGGCCATGGCCCAGGCGGTCTATGACAATCACTTCATTGGCCCTGAGCCGCCTCAGCCGGCAAGAGTCGTGGCCACCCCGGACTATCAGACCGTGAAGCTCACCTGGGATAATAGCTCGGAGTCTTCGGTCGATCCGCTGACCGGCAAGATCGATTTCAAAGGATACAAGATCTACAGAAGCACCGACCAGGGGCAGACCTGGGGCGATCTGGTCAGAAACCCGGACGGCAGCCTGGGACCTGATTATGTGCCCATCGCCATGTTCCAGAAGGAGAACCCAGACGACATCCTTCCCCACACATACATCGATCGCCATCTGATCAACGGAGTGGAATACTGGTACTCGGTGGTCTCCTTCGACCAGGGCGATGACTCGGTTCCCATCGATCCGCTGCAGACAGCGTACGGGAGGCCGGGAGAGGACATAAACTGCGTTTTCGCTTATCCTCGTACCGATCCGGCCGGGCACATATCCCCAAGCTCCACCGTCAGGCACGACTACTACGGCAGCGAGGTGGCAAGCGACGGGTCCGTTGTTCCGATAGTATTCGACCGGAGCGTCTTGACCGGCCACGAGTACAAGGTGGTATTCACCGACGATCCGATGTTCACTCACTGGCACGTGATTGACGACGTCACGGGGGACACGGTGCTAAAAGACCAGTCCCAGCAAGCCGGTGATACGGAAAGCTATCCGGTGGTGGACGGGATGCAGGTGATCGTGACCAACGGAGAAAGGGTGCCCAGAGATTTCGGGCAGACACAGTTCGGCACCTCGGGCAGCACCACCCTGCACATGCAATACTTCCTGGGCAGCATGGGTGAGCTGTTCGGATTCCCGGTAGGAGGAGACATGCATTTCCGCTCCACCTACGAGCTGAGATTCACTCAGGAGGGCTCGCAAGCGTACAGCTTCTTCGACGATGTCACCCCGGTATGGGTGCCCTTCGAGGTATGGAACACCACCACGGGAGAGCAGGTGCTGGTGGAGGTATACGATCAGGCTCACGACGGGGTCTGGAACCCGGACCACTATGATTATCTAGACATAGTCAACATTCCTTATGACGGGCAGCCTCATCCAGAGGCTTTCCCCTACCATCATGCCTGGTTCTTCGCCTTCGCTCCGACCGACACCGAGTACTCGGCGGGAGACGTCTATCAGATCGAGGGCGCAAGACTGAATGGTCCGGACGACGAGTTTGTCTACAGCGCCGGAGGCGTCGACGCCCAGAAGGCAAAGGATGAGCTGGCAAAGATCAAGGTGGTTCCCAATCCATATATCGCACACGCTCTATGGGAAACCACGGAAGGCATAAGAAAGCTGCAGTTCACTCACCTTCCCGCCGAATGCACGATAAGGATTTACACCCTGGCAGGCGATCTGGTCCAGGTGATAGAGCACGACAACGGGACCGGAACCGAGGACTGGGACATGCTGAACGAAAACCAGCAGGGCATCGTGCCCGGCGTTTATTTCTATCACGTCGATTCAGATTATGGGCAGAAACTGGGCAAGTTCGCGGTGATAAAGTAGGTCGACGACCCGCACCGGCTTGCAGGATCCGGAGGACGGTTGCGGAGTCAAACCTGACGGAGCCAAATCTAAAGATCGTTCGCCGAGCCGGGAGAGGCTTGGCCCAGGAGATTTCCTTAAAGAAGGGGGTAAGATGAAAGCGAGATTGACCGGTTTGCTGGTGATTCTCTTGATGTTCACCCTGGTGAGCTCGGCCCATTCGGGTGAGTTCTCACGGGTGGGCACGGCCGGAGCCCAGTTTCTCAAGATCGGTTTGGGATCCAGATACGTGGCCATGGGTGAGGCATCCGTTGCTTGTGTCAACGACGCGTACGCCATGTACTGGAATCCCGCAGCATTGACCGAGATATCCTCCTCCAACCTGTCGCTGACCAACGTGGACTGGGTCCTGGACGTTCAGGTCAACAACGCCAGCTTTGGAAAGGCCATCGATGAATACAGTGCGTTCGGCGTCAGCCTGACAGCCCTCTCTATGGGCGATATGGAAGTGACCACCGTGGAGGAGCCGGAAGGGACCGGAGAAACTTTCACCTCATCCTCCTATTCACTGGCCCTGGGATATGCCCGCAAGCTCACCGACAGGTTCTCGGTGGGGATCGGCGGGAAGTACGTCTGGGAGAGAATCTCGGAGGAGAGAGCCTCCGGCTTGGCTCTGGACTTTGGCACCCTGTTCTACACCGGCTTCAGGAGTCTGAGGATCGGGATGAGTATCTCCAACCTGGGTCCGGAGATGAAACTGGAGGGCCCGGAGCTTGATGCCTACTACACCCCCCAACCGGGAAACCCCAACTACGATAATGTCAAGGCCAAGCTGCAGGTGGATCCTTATGATCTGCCCCTGACCTTCAGATTCGGGATGGCCTATGATCTGATCGACTCGCCCGAGTCGAGACTCACCGTAAGCGTGGAAGCCAAACATCCCAATGATAATACCCAGCAGGCGAGCCTGGGCGGGGAGTATGTATGGAGGGAAATGCTTGCCTTAAGAGGCGGATACAAACTCAATTACGAGGAGGAAGGTGTAACCCTGGGCGGTGGCTTGAAGCTTCAGACCGGGAAAGACACCAGACTGGATATAAGCTATGCCTGGGCGGATTTCTCGCGCCTCTCCAGCGTGCACCGTTTTTCACTGGGATTCGAATTCTGAGCGGTCAATCCTTGAGGGGCACACAAATCTTCAGCGGTTTCTGCATTTGAAGGCCGGACCGGGGATGCAAACCTGTCCGGCCTCAGTTTCTTTGAATCACTGCAAGGGCCTCTACCACCGTTATCAAAGCAGCCAGACGATGTCACTCGCCAGTGATTGTGAATATTCTTATCCGGCGAGTCAAGCAAAAACCCGATACAAAATAGACACGGCGTGAATGAAAAGAAGGGCGGAGCCGTGCAACGTACGGCTCGTGGCGGAGCCCGGCACTATGCGGTGCAGGGCGGAGAGATCGGGATTCTAAAGACGCTGCTGGGGCCAGGTTCTCAACATACAACCGGTAACTGTAATCGATTCATCCGGAGTAGCAGGCGGGGCAAGGTCGACTCACCATTCAAGATTCTCTATCGCCAGCCGCAGTTGTCCTGCGGTTTTGAACTTTTTTGAAATGAGGCTGTGCTTTCGACCCATAACCAGCCTGTGGATCTCCCGGGCACAGCGCCTGTAACCCTAAGCGCCCCCTACCAGCTCGTGAAGCACTCCAAGCAGGTCGAATACGTCAATCTGAATTTTGTCGCGGGTAGACCTGCCCAGATCCAAAAAATCGAGCAGATGAACCCTGAACCCAAGGCCTCTCTTTGAGACGAGGATGTTATCGGTATGGATGTCCCCGTGGTACTCACCCAGAAGGTGAATCTGCTCCACTCCAAGCGCCAGTGAGTGGATGAGATGCAGCGCCACAAATGGCACAAGGCGCTTCCCTGGTTGCTGGCCCAGATACGTGGACAGCAATACCCCTTCAGCGAAATCAGAAACGAGAATCTCGACTTGCCTGCCCCCGACTCTGGCTATGTCGCGATGATGATACTGTGTGATTATCGGGCACGCCCGAAGCTTGTGCAGTTTGCGCGTATAGCGCCTGAGCTGGGCGGGCTTGAGTGTACTGTGGTCGTAAAAGATCTTAGCGGCTCGGAGAATGCCTGTTCGGCGCTCCTCCACCTTATACACCTCTCCCTCCCAGCCGCTTCCCAGAAACTCGACCACGTAATAATTGCGGCCCAGCGTCAGCCCCGGTCGGAGATCAAAATGAGACTTGGTCATGGTGTTCTCTTCCAGATCGCTCCCGGATCATCGCCCCCCGCTGTGCGCGCCAGGAGCCATCGCCTCTAAGTCTAACTCTCTATACGAATGGAGAAGCTGAGAAGTGTGTAGTGCGTTGGTCAGGGGCCCGGGGTGTTGACTAGTCTGTCTTGGCGAAGGGTGAGGACAAGAAGCGGAGCCATGAACCGCACGGTTCATGGCGGAGAGACTGGGAGTCTCCGCTTGCGATTTCGTGTAAATTTCTCAATCCCACACAATTGCACCTAATTCATTGCCTTTTCAGCCATTAAGTTCCATTAAGTTACTTCAAGTACAAGCAAGTTCCTTCAAGTTGGATCAAGTTGGCTGTTAGAAAATCGTTAGAAGAGAATCCAGGTCTGGTGATCCTAGTCTAGTCCTCCGCCTTTCGACTGTAGAAGACCCTCACTTTAGCCTTGACACCTTGCGGCAAACTGGAGCTTTCGTGCAGCTTCAGATACCGTCCCAGATCCTCCAGCGGCATCACGATAAGACCATAATTTGGGAGCGTGCCATCAGCCCACAGTTGCGCTACGTCGGTTATGTCTGCGCGGGTCAGCTTGTCCTCCGACCTGCGAATCAGGCAAGTGGAGAATATGCTGTCCACGTAATCCCCGCCAGAGTTAGTCCAGCCTGAGGACCAGGAGAGGTTGGCGGACTCCCAACTTGTGCTCACTGGGAAGACGCCCATCAGGCAAATGTAACTCGTTCCCGTGTCGGGAGTCGCCGTGAAGATCAACTCCGCATAATCTATAACGGCTCCATCCAGCTCGTTAGGTAGATCAAACTTGAAAAGAAGTCTGCCGAACTCGGCGCCTTGATTCGGAGCGATGGTCCCTAGAGTGCTGACTGAGTCCTCCCAATATGCTGAATTGGCTGACGCGCAGAGTACTAGCAGAAACAGAATTGCGGGGATAAGTGATCTAGTTTTCATTTTGTTTCCGTTTCTCAGGTTATTTCTCTTTTCCGTATCATCGTGCGTACTGTCCCATCTATCGCACAAGTACCATTCGCTTTGTTGCTTCGAATTTGCCGGCCTGTAGCCGGAAGAAGTAGACACCTGATGCCACTTCCTGACCTTGATCGTCTGTTCCCTCCCAGAGGAGCGTCTTGCTCCCGGCTTCCTGCTCCCTGTCCACCAGAGTCCGTACCTGCTGGCCGAGAACATTGAAGATGGTGAGTTTCACGCGGGCCGGGTCAGGAAGATCGTACTTAATGACCGTCTGTGGATTGAATGGATTGGGGTAGTTCTGGGAGAGTTTGAAACACAGCGGGTTTATCGCCGGATCTTCTTCCCCCTCCTGGATCGCAATAGGCTTCTGGGGATTGCAGGGCTCGAAAAAAGGATCTGAAGGTGGTAGATCAGAACACTGCTCTGAGTAATAAGGTGAGTAATGACATACTCCCAAAATGGAGTCGATGACCACATCACCAATCATTCCGTTTCTCACTGAGGAGCTGTCTCCGTCGTCAACGTCCCAGTGGTTGTACCTCGCCAGGACGGTCGAGTCACTGAATGAGGCGAAGTAGTATTCACCGGAATCAGGCTCCTCAAACCAATTGTTGCCGGCGGTATCCGCATCACCGAAGTTCGGGAAAGGGTCTGTCAGGGGATCCGTCTCGACCGCTGAACTGTTGTAGTCCCAGATCGTGGTGCGGAGAACCTTACCTTCAGCGCCTCCGGTGAAGAGTATCCCAATCGGAATCTCATCATTTTCACTTGCCATGTAGCAGTGGCTTATGTACGGATTTCCTTCGTGGATGTGTATGCCGGCCTGACCGTAGCTTCCCTTGAAACAAGACTTCTTGATGGTGGGGCTGGAGGAAGAAATCGAGTAGACTCCGGATTCCCTAATGTTGTAGAAGCCACACTCCTCGATGACTGGAGAGGAGCCTGAGAACTTGGTCTGACCTTCGACCTTGATGCCGTACTTGTACCCCTCGAAGAAGGAGTTCTTTATGGTGATGCTCCGCTTGCACAGGATGCCGTACTTCCCGCTGTCACTGGAATCCACGAATGTGCACCCATCAATGATCAGCCCGTCGTTGTTTACCAAGATGCCTTGTACGGAGTTGTCGCGGAAGACACAGCCGATGACTGTATCGTCGGCAGAGTTGCTGAAGTGGATGCCAGTATGGACATTCGCAATCTCGGAGTTCTTTATGTTGGCGCTGCCAGCGAATTTGACTACGACCGCTGTGTCCCCAGTGTTGAATTCACAGCTATCCAGTTTAAGAACTCCGTTGGCACTCACAGTAATCGCGTTGTCGAAGTCCGCGAAGCCAACCGTGTTAAGTTCAAGTGTGTGTCCTGAATCTACTGTGGGCCAGGTGTGACAACGCCTGAACTCGACATGATTCAGAGTGTACGCATCAGTTGAATCCCAGAGAATGGGTTCAAGCGCGTGTTGAATTGAGCAGTAGTTCAGGTCGATGGTGCCGGCGGAATCAACCTTTATTCCGTACCAATCAGAATCTCCTGGGTTAGAGCTGTCGGACATGAAGGATACCCAGTTCGTATCATTTCCCTCTACTATTAGAGAACCTTGCACGATTATTTCACATCTGGTCGAATCGTCACCGAAGTCCTCTCGATCGTTCGTGAGAAACCTGACTACAGCCCCCTCGTCCACGGTTAATGTACAACCCTGAGGCACCACGATGTCACCTAACACATACAGGGTGTCACCCAGTGTGTCACCCCACGTGGCATTTGTCCAGAGGTATCCGGTCGCATTGGGATAATACCCTTCCATGGCCATGAGCGCCCTTAGTGCATTCACTCTCCCGAATCCGGTTGAATCGTCGAATCCAGGGGCTTCCACGTCATCTGCCGTAACCTCAATGAGAGTTCTGATTGAGTCTGGTGTGAGTGTATCGTTTTGACTAAAGGCATGGGAGTGGAGAAGAGCAGCCACTCCGGTCACGTGGGGAGTGGAGGCGGACGACCCTCCGAAGAAGAAGTAGTCCTCGCAGGGCCACGTAATTCTGACGTTGGCGGTGGTATACACGCCGTTAGGGGCCACTACAACCACTTTTACCGAATCTTTCCCGTAAGCACATTTGTGCGGCGCGGTGCCCCAACTGCCTGAGCAGGTCACCGAAATGACGTTTCGAAAACCGCAGCTGTCGGGATAGTTATCACATGCCTCCGGGTCGCAGCAGTCAAAGATCGTATCAGCCCAGGTCGCGAATCCAGCCGGCATGTCCATATATGCACCATACCCACTGCCAGCAGCAGCAACTATTAGAGAGTTCGCTAGGTATGCCCTGTAAACGGATGCGGCCAGTCTGTTGTACACACCCTGTAATCCCCCCGAGATATTGATGATCATGGCGCCGTAGCTTACAGCTGAGTCAATGGCTATGGCCATATTCCACATCAGGCCCGTAGTATCGCCATCCCCGGTGAATAACTTGATAATGTAAATTTCTCCGCCCCATATTATTCCAGCGATACCGGCGTCGTTATTCGTGACTGCCGCGGTTATCCCTGTAACACACGCCCCGTGTCTGAAAAGATCGAGGCACGTGCAGGGTAGAGTATCGCACGGTACACAACCGAGCTCGGAGTCGGTGCAATTGTAGCCCAGAGTGTACCGAGTGCCGAGTGAATCTCTTAGGTCTCTGTGGCAGTAGACCCCGTTGGCAAAATCATAGGGAAAGCCCGTGTCCAGGATTGCTACGATGAGAGTAGAATCTCCCGTTTCTATTTCCCAGGCCTCGAGCGCATCTATGTCCGCGTCGACGAAAGGGGGGAAACATCCCAGAGTGCCCATTGATGACCATCAACGAAGTATGGGTCATTTGGGCAACTTGAAGGACGGACGATTCCATTGGGCTCCGCCCAGTCAATCAGCGGACTTGCTATCAATGAGTCTATCTTGTCAAATATGCTGGCGCTTGTGTCGCATCCGATAAGGCCCCATCCATTTGCGTCGAAGTATTGAATAATGAAGCAGCCCCGCGCGGAAAGCAAGCTGTCAACTGCTGAGGAATCGGCTTCGGAGTGAAGGAGGAGGACCACGTGGCCCGCGAGATACTCGACCTCTGTTCCGCGCCAAAGACCGGTCCTGATTGGCCTATCCTCAAGCATCTCGCAGCGGGAAGCAGGACCGTAGAAACAAAGACTGGATGTTAGCAATCCAGCCAGCAAACAAGATAGTAATACCTTGTGGGGATGGTGTGGGGATGCTGTAAGTATGGCGTTTCATGCCCTCTTTGGAAGCATTAGGATTGCTTTCTGATAGCGCTACCTAGAAAGTGCAGCAGTCATCCGGCTCAGGGCCGTCTTTGTACAGATAGTTTATCAAGAAGACCGCGTCCCCTATATCGGTTACGCAGTCACCATTCACATCACCCAACTCGAAGAACTCCGGAGGATCCATACCTTTATAAAGGTAGTTGATCAGATACACCACATCTCCCAGGTCTATCTCCCAATCATAGTTCACATCGCCCGGTAGGTACGGGGGGATCACGTGATACACGCGTGGCCGTTCAATGAAAGGTTCGATCTTGTTCATGGTAGAATCGAAGAAATGTAGGTAATTCTCTGCCGGTCCTCCCGAGGTAGTGTCGACCGAAACGAATCCCGTGTCCTCAACGGTGAAATACAAGTACGCTATGGTATCCTGTCCCGGTGGCAAGAACGGGTCGCCAGCGGGAGTCGATATTCCAATCCAACCAGACTTTGGGCCCATCCCGATGTCGCCGTACGAGATGTACGGTAGTCTCTCTCCTGCAAACCTTCCCGAGTCTCCGAGCAAAGGACCGCTCCACACCAGCGGAATGTACATAAGTGCTAGGTACTCGTCGTGCACTGCCCTGACAGGCAACACAGCTGTTCCCTGATACGGCGGTCCGCTGACCTCGTAGGCGAGTTGCTCCAGAATCACGCTGTCCGGTGTACCTGGGTCATGCTGGGCAGAGCTTTCGCTCGCCCCCAATACGCAGAACAAACTCAAAGGTAATGCCAGAAGCAAATAGTTTGTTTTCGTTACTTCCTCAGGCTTTCGTCTTGCATCGCCCTCAATAATGGCACCCGCTCTCTGGAGCGGGGCCAGCCTTCAAGTGCGGCTTATCATAAGAAGCCATGTGAGAATGAGACAATGACTCTTCACCCTCTTCCCGCCCAGCAGCGGTCCTTGACTCGTCCTTGTGTCAAATGTTTTCGTGATCAGAGTTTTGGTATGCCAAAACGTACCATCCCCCTTCCAATGTACGCCTTCCGGCGCCTTTGTCAAGCGCAAATTCTGACCATTTGTCAGTCTCAAACTCGCGTCGTGCGTGACTCAACAAGTGTCACGTTATGGACGAATGATTTCAATCTGTAAAGTTATCCTCTACTCATAACACGTACTTTACCCCCTTGTCAAGACAAATTTCGTATTTTTGCTCGATTTCACCGTAATCGTCTGGTATGCAATCACTTATCTTTTACCGCCTTGTTTGGGGCCCCTTCCCTGTCGGCCGTTTCTCTGAAAGATTCTCGTCCCTGAACAAAACAACCCTCGCAGGCCCGCATGGATAGCAGTCTTGCGGGGGCTTTGTATTTTGCTTTTTTGTCGGTTTTCCCAAGTTCCATCGGGCTTCCTGCAGTAGTTTAAGTCCGGAGCCACGGGCTCCTGACTCACGGGCCTTGGGCAACGGTGGGGACAAGAGCGGAATCATGAACCGCATATTAGCCCTTCGACTCCGCTCAGGGCCATTTCCTGGCGGAAATGGCGGAGAGACTGGGATTCGAACCCAGGAGCCCCTTTGGGGG
>CAYFQZ010000578.1:0-5674 GCA_964345305.1 uncultured Ignavibacteria bacterium
TCACGGGTTCTGAATAGGTCCAACAAGGAGGTGTTGAATGCCACGTAGAGGTAGGAAAAGAGAGGTCGCCCTCGAAGTGGATCAGCAGGGGAAGATCACCGTCAAGAAGGATTCAGGAATGGACGTGATCTTGCTCCATGTGGACGAGGGGAAAGCAGAAGTGCTGACTCCCAGACCGCAGCTGATCCTCGAAGAGAAGGGCGGCACCGTGAAGGTCAAGGAGGCACCGCCGAATACGAAGTTGACCGTCAACAAAGTCGGATCACCGCCCCCTGATTCGACCAACAACGAAGGGGGCTAATAGTGAGCGTTGAAGAAGACAAACAAAAAGCGGTCGAACGCATAATCAAAGGAGTTCGCGTTTTCGGTCAAGAACTGTCTGCTGACAACAAAAAACCACAAGCCGAACAAGAAATACGTTTTGAGGTTTGGGGGCTTCCTTTGCAGATCACACTTGGCCAGGCTATCGAAGATATGCGAGAAGGCCTTGCTGCTTATGACGCTCTCACGAAACCACAAGGAGGTGAGCGGTGAATAACACACTGCGATTGGGGTCCGAGATCCAGATAGGCTCTCAGCTCGATCCGTCGTTCGAGGTCGTGTTGGAGTTCGACCTGAGACTCACCAGAGGTTGGTTGACGAAGTTGTCGACCGCAAACCAGGGCAACAAACTGAATGTCTTCTACTTCCGGAATTACGAGAAGCCGGTGGGATTGGTGGAAGGTAGGACCGGAACGAAGATGTATCGGCTTGAAGATGGCGTGTACGAAGCCGAGTTTGCTGGTCCGATGGTTCACCGAGTAGCATTCCAGGTTCAGCGTGGAGGCCTTGCGTGGATCCACAGCATGACTCTGGGAAAGAAGCAGGCGTTAGAGAAAATCGCCGAGGCTCTGTCCCCTTCGGGAGCCCGGTAGATATATAGTGAAGGGACACACTTACAGGAGGTGTTGAGTGGCGCTGTTCACATCACACTACCAGGAGACGATCCGTTTCCTGGTTCAGAAGTATCCCTGGCTGGCTCTGTTGATCTACGGGCCGACGGGGATCGGCAAGAGCTGGGTACCGGAAGAGGCAGCCTTGGAGATGCGTCGCATCTACGAGGAAGCTCTGAAGGTCCCAAAAGAGGAGAGGACGGAAATCCAGAAGGCCGAAGTAGAAAAGGGGCCGGTGGGTTATGCGTACCTCAACTTCACTGCTTGCGAGTTCGCTGATCTCGTAGGCTTGCCATTCAGAGAGGGAGACAAGACTGTCTACTGTCCTCCGGAATGGCTGAAGGAGATCGAGCAGTTCCCGCGGGGGATTGCGGTGTTTGACGAGGTCAACCGGATTGAGCAGCAGACCCGTCAGGCATACATGCAGGTTCTGGACCGGCGTCAGATCGGCAAGTTCACCTTGCCGTCTGGCTGGCTGATCGTTCAGACTGCGAACCCGGCGGACGAAGAGTACCAGGTGTCGGACTTCGACAAGGCTCTCGTTCGCAGGTCCTGCGTCATGGAGTTGCAGTTCGACCTCGAGACGTGGCAGACCTGGGGCATGCAAGACTTCAAGTCCAAGGTGTCCGGCGAACACCTGAACTCGAGGGTCCTGGCGCTTGCGACAAGGCTCACGAACAAGGGCTTGATCCAGAAGGTCGAGAACCGGATCCGTCCGATCCCGACTGCGGCAGGGTTGACGATCTGCGGAGAGCTGATCGAAGCAGGCGTCGACAAGCTGCGGAAGGATACGAGAGAGGCGATGTTCTCTGGCATCGTCGGTCCGGAAGCGGCGAACATGCTGGAGAGTTCGCTGAAGGACAACCGTCTGAAAGGCCTGCTGGAACGGGCACTCAGAGGCGACGAGATCAAGAGCGAGAGTCAGGAGATCATGACCGACCTGATGTTCTTGTTCTACGATACGATCGCCAAGAGTCCCGCGAAGTATGGCAAGCAGGCGGAGACTCTGTGGGACTCGCTGCCTGGCGACTGCAAGCCGGTATTTGCGAAGGCTTGCTACGCATGGTTCCAGAAGCACAAGAAAGAGTTCGCTGGCTTCAAGGCCAAGTGGGGCGCCTGGTGTGTGAAGAACATGGAGATCATGAAGGGTCTCGCAGACGAATAGTAAGGAGGGGTGATGTCGGAGAAACACTTCACCGATCCCGAACAGTACTTCGGGCACCTAGCTTATCGGCTCGCCCATTCAGACTCATACATGATGGGTCCGTTGGCGCAGCTGAAAAGAATCGAGCGACAGAAGCTGGAGGTCGCTGCTCGATTGGTGTCTGGAGGTATCGAGTTCAACTTCGAGAAACTGCAAGGGATGGGCGCCGATGACGCGACAATGCAGGTCAAGGGTCTGATAGTGCATCAGGCTCTCCTGCATATGGAGCGTCGGAGGATGCTCAGCGGTGGTCTGCAACAGTACGAGGCGGCGGCGGATCTGGCAGCAGAGCTGGCGACGTTTCACAAGCTGGAGCATGACCGCTGGAAAGTGTCAGACAAATTCCCGAAGCCAGCTCACTTCAACTTGCCCGAGCACCTGTCGATGGAGGAGTACTTCAAACTCATCATTGATCAGGCGGAGAAAAAAGGCGTTGACCTGAATCAAATCGGCCAGCCGCAAGGTGGGCAGGGCCAAGGTCAGGGCGATGGAGAAGGGGGAGAGCAGGAGGGCGAGGGCCAAGAGCAAGGCCAGGATCAAGGCCAAGAGGAAGGTGGAGGACAAGGCCAATCCCCGGCACAGCAACTTGCAGAGGCTCTCGGTTCGAAGCACGAGTATCACAAGCAGGACCACAACTCGTGGAACCAGGTATCGAAGGTCCAGCAGGAAGCCATTCAGGCTACTCTGCCAGACAGGCTCGAATCCTGGATGAAATCTCGTGGCACTGAGGCTGCGGGGCTGCTGAGGTTGATCGAAGAGATCCGGAAGACTGCGCAAGAGAAGTGGTACCAGAAGATCCGGAATCTCGTAGGCAACCGAATGGCAACACAGAAGTATCGCTACTCGATCAAGCGACCCTCTCGCCGGTTCGGAGTACCGAACGCGGGGAGAATCCATATACGGAAGGGCGGGCTGGCAGTGGCGATCGATACGTCTGGTTCGGTAAGTCCAACTGAGCTGGACATCTTTATCAGCAAGCTCCATCAGATCGCGAAAGCTCACGAGGCTCCGTTCGAAGTGATCATCTGTGATGCGGCAATTCATTGCACCAAGATGATCAAGAGGAAAAAGGATATCTCATCTGTGGAACTCAAAGGCGGTGGCGGCACAAGTTCCCTGCCAGTGTTCAAGCATCTGGAGGGAAAGAAGATAGACCTGATGGTCTACCTCACCGACCTAGAGATAGATTTTCCAGATCCTCCGCCGAAGTATCACGTCATTTGGGGCGTGATCAATCCGCGAATAAAGTTCGTGGACGAGGCCAACAAAGCCCCGTTCGGCGAAACACACTTGCTCACTGTGGACTCGGAACCTGACGTTCCCGGGTCACAACGTCGGCGCAAGTAAGAAAGGCATCGAGGGGGTCGGTGACGGGAAACCGTCCCGGCCCCCTTCGCATGTCCGGAGGCACCAATGGCATACACCCAGAGATACATTGGCAAATACGTTCACATACAATTGCCCAGTCAAACGGCGTCCATCGTCAAGGTCGATCTGCTTCATCAGACGCTCAAACTGATCGACATCACCGGCGACAACTCGGAGCTTGCTGAGACAGATTACGTTCTGGACTGGCCCGAGATGAAAGCCCAGCATCCTGACTCCGGCTTGGGCGTAGACACATTGGGCAATACTGCGCAGATCAAAAGGATCACGTCCGCTCACGACCTGGCCCATAAACTGAATGACTGGATGCAGAAGGTGAGCCCAGGGTTTGTGGGCTATCTGACGATCCTTAAGAACGGACTCTTCGCAGCAACCAATGGATTCGAGTTCGTGGCATACAGAACTGCCAACAACCAGGACTCGTTCCAAGTTGGCAAGCTCACGCCGGCCCCGATACAAAAGGGTTGGTTCTACGGATCGAAGAATCAGGTAGGAGATTCTCCTATCAAGAACACAATCCTTACCAGGCCTTATACACTGGATACGTGCTGGACCTCTGCAGGAGGTATGGCTGTCGCATCCATGGATTGGGTGAAAGAACACATCAAGAAGAACTCGACGCATGTCGCCGATCCTTTCCGCTGGCAGGACGAGTCCGACAGGCACCAGCCTATGATCCGGGGAGACTACGGCAGAAAGACGCACGGCAGACATGTAATCGTAGGAGGTGAAGACTGATGCCGTTCATAATTCGAAAAGACGCATTGGGCTACAAGCTCGCTCCGTACACAGATTATGACGGGGTTATGTTCACCCTGGAGAACGGAGAGAAGGTGGGCAGGCTGCATGGTTGGATAGCCGAGCCCGAGAACCTTACGGCAATGGTAACCAACGGCAAGATGAAGACTCCGGAAGACCTGACAATCCCGGAGCTCGAAGCCGATCAGATCACCAAGTTCCTGAAGAAAGTCGGGATGTGCCTTGACCACGAATGGCGGGTCCGCAAGTTCATGAGGGAACCGTTCACCAAGATCAAGGCTACCAACATCATTCCCATGATCGAACTACACAAGAAGATGTGCGAGGGGCAGAAGAAGAATCCAGAAGCTGTCCCTCTCAGTCTTGGCTGGTTCGATGGAGCGCTTGGCATGTTCATGGGGCCTCAGGTATTGATCCTTCCAGAGATGGAGGGAGGGGAGATCGTTCTGTTCAAGGACCGAATGGGCAAGTTCCAGGTAGTGCTGAAGCACGGAGACTGGTACGCATACCCAAAGGCACAACGGGATGACTCGCCGATCTGTACCCTGATGCTCATGCAGTACATGAAAGACACAGAACCAACAGGGTTGGACAGTATAGAAGCATTGGTTGGAAACAAAAACTTCATCACTCCCGAGGGCGTATTGGTAGGGAAAGGCAGTTACATATCCATATCAATCGACGACATCTTGGGGCCGCCATCTGCGGAGGGCAACGATGGAAGTCAAAATTCGGGGGGATAGTTACAGAGGCAATAAACCTATCCTGTGGGTCGACGAAGCCCCTTGGGCACTGGACATGACTTACAAAGGGTTCGTGTTGGTTGAAACAACAGCTGAGCAAGGCTGGGCCGAGGAATTGGACCCAGAAGAATTCAAAAAGCTTTTGTCCGGAAGAAGCTGCGGATCAAAACTGCTAACGCATTACACAGTCCCGCAACTCATAGAGGCGATCATAGCGGCGGCAGATGCGGCGGGGCTGCCCAAAATTACTGGTCGAGGCGCATGGACTCGTGGCGCAGGGTTCATGGTGGGCGACGGCAAGTCAATGTACGAATTGAGTATCGATTCCAAAAAGACCAAAGATGGCCTGCGAAAGGAAATACGACTGGACTTCTCGCGACACCTGTCCGGACACAGATATCCGTATCAGGATGTCTGGTTCACCGAGGACGGCAGGCTCGGCTTTCCGTTCTGGAAAGCTCAGGCTCTTGCCCTGAAGTGGGGGCCAGCCATTGCCAAGGCCGCGAAGTATCTCCGCGAACACCGGGGCGGCACATACTACCACAAATATGGATCAAACCTTCAGGCAATGTTCGCGGGGGAAAACCTTGCCCCGATCATTGGTCCAGAATACCGTTAGCTTCTTACCAAGAAGCAGAGGAGGATACAAA
>CAYFQZ010000579.1:0-4204 GCA_964345305.1 uncultured Ignavibacteria bacterium
CGGAAGGGATTGAGTTCGATATGTATGAGAAATTCCATATTGGATTCTCCCACGCCCATGAACCCGGCGACACCCTATCCATTCTGAGCGATGACGGAACCATGGAGACCGATCGCAGCAGCGGCTGGCACGGAAGCGCCTGGGAAGGTTACTGGCCCTACGAATTATGCATCAATGCGGTCATTTGCCCCTACGCGCCCGAGGAGTCGACCTTCACCATTTGGTGCTCGCCTGGCCAGAATTCTGCTGGTGTTGGTCTCCCTCCAGCGGTGAGGTACCACGTGGATGTGCGATCGATCTTGGACTACAGTCTGAATGTCTATCTGGATTGCACGCCCCCCGCAGGCATTAATGTCTCGTTCGATCCGAACAATGTCCCCGCCCCGTATTACTCCGACGTGACCGTGAGCGTGGATGTCGGGACGCCATGCGGTGAGTACACCTTGACGTTCTGCGGAACAGGAGCGGATGGACAGGGACCCAAATGCCGTGACGTAATTCTCGCGGTTCAGCCTCCCTATGATGAGGCCACGGTAGAGTTCTATCACGGTATGCAGTGGGCATCGAACTTCGGTGCTGTCGGAAACGACGTGAAGGATAACTTTCTGTGGTATGGTATTAGTGCGCTGTTCGATGGTAGCTTCATAATTGCCACCACCGACGCATACCATATGGCTTTTGACGTTTACTGCTGTGAGCACCACGACTGGGTCCCCACCGAGCAGCTGAATCTATGCCACGATCCTGCCTATAACGCTAATATAGCCTACGGAAACTTCTACAGTGAGGCCAACATCGTGGGCGAGTTTGACTCGGTGTTCACGGTAGGCATTATGGACGCAAGCGTGGGCTTCTCCATTAAGATTAAGGTTTGCTACAATGTGGGTCCCGATCCGATTAGCGGTATGTATCTCTCCCTATTCGAGGACTGGGATGCCGGCGATGCTTACAACAACTGGGGGGATATGGACCCAGATCACAATCTGGCGTACATGTATGACCCGCTCGAACCGGACATTGTATTCGGGACAATGAAAGCACCGTTCTATAATGATGGCATGTATAACATATGGTTGGTCAGGAACCCTCAGTATGTCTGGCCGAACGGGGGCTTCTGCCTTAATAGCTGGGGCGTAGATTCTCTGTATTGGCTGATGACGCAGCCAGGTTACTTCTATCCTCAACAACCAGACACCGACTTCTCTATTTTGATGACCGCTGGACCCATCGATCTGCTTCCCGGAGACGAGCATATTGAGGTGTGGATAGACTTCGGCAGAGACTTAGATGACGGACTCAGCTGGTCGCAGTGGTGGCACAGAGTCTTGGGATATGCTGGCTTCTACAGGGGAGACGCGGACGCCTCGGATGAGCTGGACATAAGTGACGTAATCCACCTAGTCAACTACCTGTTCAGCAATGGAGCGGCCCCAATTCCGTACATGGATCAAGGGGACGTCAATGCTGACCGCATAGTAGATGTAGCGGATTTGGTGTATCTTATCAACTATCTTTTTCTCGGAGGGTCTCCGCCTACCGACTACGTGCGCTTCATCCCGTCTATGTGGAGCAGAGGTAGCTTGTTTGAGAGCCCTAACTGGCGGTGAGCTGTTATGAGAAGGCCGGACAAAATCATGTTCTTGTCCCGGCGAAGGCCGGGGCTGATAGAGAAGTAGAACCAGTTATGGAGGAGGTCAAAATGAAAGGACATTGTTTAAATTTGGCGCTAATCCTTGTGGCTGTGGTGTTCTTGGCCGGTCAGACCCAGGCTCAGTGCCCCGAGGATGCGATCGACCTGGGCATATGCGACACCATTTATTTTGAAACGTTCGGCTGTGATCCCATCTACCAGGCAGAGCCAGGTTCATTCGATTCCGTGCGCGTTGCCGTGTTGGTCACCCACGATTCGAATACCTTCTGGTGGGAAAGCGGAGGTAAGTGGTTGCAAGACTCCATTGCAGCTTTCGTGATGCCACTCAAATTCTGGCATGAGTCAGAAGGTTGTGCGGATTCGGTCATTTTACCTCAGTACGACAACTGGAATAACATCTCGAGGGACCCGGACGATCCAAGAATGTCACGGAGCATATTCCGTGACCTTGTGGACGAGCATACTGGTGAAACGATCTACAACCGAATGAAGTATTTGGCTGACTTTTCCCAGGGACTGGAGTGGTCTATGGTGATCCTGGATATAGAGTCTCACGCGTGCGACGGGGACTCGGGCCATGCGTGGTTCGTCACGATTCCCAGTGGGTCGACCAACCGCAGATGGTGGGAGGGAAGCAGAGTCCTTCTTGCCACTTTGACTTTCCTTGTTTATATGCCCCAAGATTGCGATACAACAGAGATTGGCTTGGACACCATGTTCTGGCCTCCAGCAGATCACCTAACCTTCACCAGAAGCGATGCGTGCGTCTATTATCCGAGACACTTTCTGCCTGTCAGGGATACCATTTATACCACTAACTGCGGAGATTGCAATGGAGATGCCAAAGTCGACGTGGCCGACGTGATATACCTAATGAGCTGTCTGTTTCTGGGAGCATCTCCTCCGAGCCCTTCCTGTATGGGCGATGTAAACTGCAACCGGGAGGCGCACATCGAGGATGTGATCTATCTGATCAACTATTTGTTCCTAGGGGGCTCGCCACCCTGTGCGGAGTGCTGCTGCTTCTGAGGGAATACGCACGACATCTTGGTCAAAGTACGAAAAAGGGATTTCCCTGCGTATAAAACCGGCGCTTCAGGGGCTCCGGAGAGACAGCAGAGGCTTGAAGCGGATAGAGTAACCTGAAAAAGGCGAATCGTGGTCGCAAGAAAGTAAGCGATTCGATTGAAAGCACACTCTTGCCCCGACCTTGATAAAACCGAGGTCGGGGCCTTTTTGTGTGGGTTCGAAACGGAGAGTCCGCTGATGGTCGGGCTGTATCCGCACTTCTTTGACCTGAAAAGTCAATTTTCTGCTTGACAGGCCAATTCAGAGTGTTAAATTATAGGAGGAAGGGGACGATAAGAGAACTACCGACGCTTCTTGTAAGTGCATCCTGAGTTCTTGTAGGCCTGGAGTCAAATGGCTGGTTCATAATTCCAACAATCTTAGCAGGATTTTATCAATCCGAGTGTCCTGCTGGAGGCAAAGGAGGAAGAAATGAAGATCAAACTGTATTTGGTTTTCATGGTGGCATTAGCCCTGGTTTTGGGCTTTTCTGTGGTTTATACCCATGATTTGGGAGAGAGGTTTGAGGCTCAGAAAATTCCAAGCGAGGCTGTGACGCCTGTTTCTCCCCCACTGTACCAGTTTGGAAAAGCTTACTGCGAGCTGGCGCTGGATGATGGAGTTCCTATGTATTACTTCGATGGATGGAATATTGGAGACAGGAACGCCATGTATTTTGACCCGGAGGACTGCGGCGGTGGGGATATCTATCCCTTCAGGCTGGATACGGTGGTGGCAACGTTATATGATTTCGCCGGGGTCGGAAAGGTGGACATCAGAGTGAGCGTACACAGGGCGATTGATGGTGACCCGTGTAAGGGTCCAGGAGAGCAGCTCTACCTTTCGCCCCCTGTCACCATAACCACCTTCTATCCAGATTGGGTCAAAATTCCCATTCCCTTTGTGGTCTGCCTGGAAGAGCCCTTCTTTTTGGATATCCAATACACCAGTGGCACCCCTGGCACAATTCCATCTCTTTTGATGGACGAAACTCCGGCAGACACCTGTCCTTTGTGGATATACTCGACTCCATATGGTTTTTGGTATAACTTCAGCAGTTTTTGGACGCCTCCCACCCCGGGTGAGTATTTGCTCAGGTTGATCGGAGAGACAAATGTGGCAGGGTGCAAGTACTCGCACCTTTACGGGGACGTCAACTGTGACGGGATAGTGGATGTGGGGGATGTCGCGTATCTGATAAACTACCTGTTCACGGGCACGTCCGGACCTTGTGTGGAGAGATTAGGAGACGCCACCTGCGACAAGCTGGCGGACATTGCCGATGTCATTTATCTGATCAACTACCTATTCCTCGGCGGGGCCCAAGCTTGCATTCCTCTGGAGGTCCTGAGCGTAAGCGCCACCAGCCCGCATCTGGCGGATAGTGTGGATTATTCGAAAGTTACCATCGAGGCGTCCGATTCCTTAGGAAATCCGGTTGATGGCGCCGACATAAGGGTCAGTTTGTTTATAGGCGAAGACAGT
>CAYFQZ010000580.1:0-3442 GCA_964345305.1 uncultured Ignavibacteria bacterium
GCTTTCCTTTTTCGCTCTGAGTTCTTCTTTCTCCTCTTCCGATAATCCATAGCTTTTTAGAGTGGAGAACTCTTCTTTAAGCTCGTCAAGTGTTTGATGAAGCTCATTGGTCCTCTCCCTGATCCTCTGCCTGAATTCCTCAGTTTTGCCCTTCAGATCATCGTCTGAGAAACTTCGGTATTCTTCATAAATCCCGTTGATCTGTTCCACGATGGGGGTGATGTCTTTGATGTCCCTTTTGTGCTTGGAGCCAAAGATTTTGGTGATCAAATTAGTAACCATCCGCGTCACCTCTTCAACTAAACGTTACCTTCCGCCTTTTCTGAGTGTCCAGAGCTTCCAGCTCCAAAGAAACAGAGAATCCATTTGTCCCGCGCATGGAAAGACAAAGTTGCAGCGACCTCCTCACAACGATTAGACCCTAACGCCAGCAGGTTCACGCCCCAGCCAAAGCGAATCCGAGAACGGACCGTTCTCTGGATTTAACCTGCTCAGGTGAATTTCGAGCTTCCGCAGGCCTCAGAGGATTTCTCGGAAGTTCCTCCGGAGAAAGCCGAAAAGACCCTTTCCGGACTTTTCGTCTTGCACACCGGACATTCGAGATCGGTGCCGTCCTCACAAACCTTCTGCAAAACCTCAAAATTATGCTTGCAACTCCTACATCTGTATTCGTAAATGGGCACAGCGATTGACCTCCGTAAAAGAGCTTAGGTAGCCAACTTTGACCTCGAAGAGGTTGGCCAAACAGTCGACTTGTTTTTCTCCTTAAAAAGCCAGGAGCTATCTTGCCTGTCTCTGCAACGTATCTCCTGTGCGATTTGGCGTGATTTTCATCTTAAACGTGACAATGGCGTCGCGACGCTGCCAAATAATATAATACGTCGCAATTGACCACAGTCAATGACAAATTGAAGTTACGCAACACTTATTTTGCCTGTGCCTGGCGTGGTGAAGTCACCGATGTGGGCTGCGCCGTTTAGACCTTCTTCTTTCAGAGCCTCAAGCATTTCATCCTTCCTGCCGGAAGGTAGCGCGATAAGCAGACCCCCGGAGGTCTGAGCATCGGCGAGGATCAGTTGAATGGTTTTGGAGATTCTCTCGTCCCATTCCACGCTGTCGGCGACGAACTCCAGATTGGAAGGCGTTCCGCCTGGAACCACGCCGTCTCCGGCAAATTCCTTTGCCTGCCTAATGATCGGCACTCGGTCGTGATATATGACCGCATCCATCTTGCTTGCTTTTGTCATCTCTTTCAGGTGTCCCAGAAGACCGAATCCGGTCACATCGGTTGCCGCATGCGCTCCTAGCCGGAGCATTACCTCTGAAGCCTTCTGGTTGAGCTGGCTCATGATCTGGATGGCCAGACGAGTCGTCTCTTCGTCTGCCAAACCCCGTTTGATGGCGGTGGAGACAATCCCCAAGCCAATTGGTTTGGTCAGGATTATTGCATCGTCCGACTGAGCATTGCTGTTGGTAAGTACCCGCCCGGGATCAACTATCCCGGTGACGGCCAGACCGTATTTCGGTTCGGTATCATCCACCGTATGCCCGCCGATAATGCTGATGCCGGCTTGGTTAGCTTTGTCCTGTGCGCCAGACAGTATTCGGTGCAAAACCTCAAGCGGGAGTCGGGCAGAAGGAAAGCCGACGATGCTCAAGGCAAAAAGCGGTTTCCCACCCATGGCATAGATGTCGCTCAACGAATTGGCCGCCGAGATCGCTCCGAAATGATAAGGATCATCAACGATGGGGGTAAAGAAATCCACGGTCTGCACCAAAGCGGAGTTTTTGTCCAGGCGGTAGACACAGGCATCGTCAGCCGTGTTTGTCCCCACCAATACGTTCGGATCTTTGGGAAGTGGCACCTTCCCCAAGATTTCTTCCAGAACCTGGGGACGAAGCTTGCAGGCACACCCCAACCCGTGAGTGTAGTGAGTGAGCTTGATCTCCTTCAAATCCTTTATTCTTCCAGTCACCGGAGATCGCTCTGCTTCTAAACGGAGGGCAGCTTGAGCGACAATATCGACAGCTTTGTCAATCTCCTCGGCAGTGGTCTTCTTGCCCGTGGAGAAGCGAACCGTGCCCATAGCAAATTCAAGCGGAACCTTCATGGCCTCAAGGACATGGGACACGTCAACTTTATCTGTGTGGCAGGCGGCACCGGGAGAAGCGGCTACTTCTTCTATTTCGGAAAGGAGAGTGTTCGCCTCGATGCCGCGAAAGGCCAAGCTTAACGTGTTGGGCAGCCTCTTGTCCGGATGGCCACTGAGTCTTATGTTACTCAGCTTCTGCTCTAACCCATGTTGAAGCCGATCGCGCATATTCTTCATGTGTGATGCATTCCTTTCCAAATCTCGCCCGGCGATTTCGCATGCCTTTCCCAGTCCCACGATCTCCAGGACGTTTTCGGTTCCAGCTCTTCGGTTCTGCTCGTGACCGGCCCCATGTATTAATTTCTCCAGCCGGGTGCCATGCCGAACATACAGTGCACCGATTCCCTTGGGAGCATAAAGCTTATGACCTGCCAGAGAAAGAAGATCGACGCCCAGTTCACTTACCCGGCTGGGGATTTTGCCGCAGGATTGGGCAGCATCCGTGTGCACGATTATCCCTCGGCGATGAGCAATCTCGGCGATCTCGGCAATGGGTTGGATGGTCCCCACCTCGTTGTTGGCATGCATTATGGTGATTAAGATCGTCTGAGGCCTTACCGCCTTTTCCAGCTGGTCAACATCGACTGAGCCAAATTCGTCCACCGGAATATAGGTGACCTCGAATCCGGAGTTTTCTAGATACTTGCATACCTCAGCCACTGCCGGGTGCTCGATGATTGAGGTGATTATGTGATTGCCCTTGTTCTTTTTGGCAAGAACTGAGCCTTTGATGGCATAGTTGTTGGACTCGCTCCCTCCGCTGGTGAAGATCACCTCGTCGGGATGACAATCCAAGAACTCCGCGACCTGCCTGCGAGCGGTCTGAACACCCTTTTTGGTCTGAATTCCGTACCAGTGAGAGCTGGAGGGATTGCCGAAATGCTCCGTAAGATAAGGCAGCATGGCCCGGCTGACCTCGGGATCAACCGGGGTCGTTGCGTTATAATCAAGATAGATCGGTTTCTTTGTCACGTCTGCTCCGTGCACTGCTAGTTTGTTCTTAAGAGCACCTTCCTTCCAACAAAATTCCTCTGCCCGTCGGCTACGTCTCTGAGCAATTATCTGTGGATTTCTGTGGCCATCCCTTCATTCTACAGGGTCCGCTGCAGGGCCTGAAACTTTAGCATTTTTGACTCATCCTTTTTCCAGCTTCATGGGTTGACCGCAGCAAACCAACTCGCCGCCGCCGACCTTTTTCACCTCAACCACATTTCCACAGATCTCACATCTGTAGACCTCACCGACTTTCTTAACGTTTACCATCTGTATTCCTCCAGTTGGGTTAGAAT
>CAYFQZ010000581.1:0-4326 GCA_964345305.1 uncultured Ignavibacteria bacterium
TAACCGTTCCAGGGTGGATATACAACTTACGACCCGACCCAACCGTATAATCACCCGTGACATAGACCGTGTCTGGTCCCCAAAAAACACTCGCGATAAACAGGTCCGCCCACATCGTGTCCCCCCCTTCACCTTGGATATCGTTTACAAATATCCCTGTCGGAACGGTCTGTTTCCAGTCCTGAGGCTCGTCGTACTTCAAATACCCGTCAGTCGTTGGATTGGAGGTGTCGTTGAAGGCTTGCTTGGTTTGGTCGTTGAAGAAGCACCAGCGATAACCAATGCTTAGGTTGAAATCAATCTTGTCTTTTCCCGTTGAATCGTTCTCCACCCAGATTGAATCGACGATGTCGTACAACCCATCGGCGGTCTCAAGATCTACCAGCTTGTGCTGTGGATAGCAGTTATCCCCGGAGGTGTCTATGTGCCATATCAGCAAACCTTTTCCTGGAAAATCCTCTTCCCACCACGAGGTTGGGTAGTCACGCTTGTGATTGCCCACCAAGAAATACTCGTGTAAGCCGTGCTTGTGTTTGTACACCCGTCCGGTTGACATATAATCTGTAATGGCTTGACCAGACAAACTGTCTGTTACCTCGATTGGATCTATCCAGCCGAGCTTCGCTCTGCAAAACGGATCATATGGAGCGCATGCCCCTGGGAAGTTGCGCTCGCTCATGGCCGTAAACCCAATCCCGTACGCGGCTCAAGTGCCATGCAAGTCCACCAAGCCGAACTGGTGTCCCCACTGGTGAACGCAGACGTGTATAAACTCTTCCCTGTCGGTTAGCGTGTTTACCCTGACCTCAACCCCTCTCTGTCCCGAGACTACTATCGTGTCTCCCGTAGCGCTTGTGTCCTGGGTCTTGTACAGAAAGTCTCCAAGGCAAGCGCAACCTCGTGGGGGGTCGTAGTCTCCAACAATGATGAAGAAGAACCCGTCAACTATACCGTCCTCGTCAGCATCGTAGTCTGCAAAGTCGATTATGTTATCCGCTAGCGCGAAGATGCCAGTCGCGAAATCCGTCCCACCACCAGTGCAATCCACTTCTCCAGGGTCAAGTGTCGGATGCTGGATCGGGAATGCACCGTCCACAACCACATCACAGGTAAGCCTGTACTTCTCAAAGGAGTTCTGTTTGAAGAATTCGGGAACACCGCGCTCGCCCATCTGCCAAACACCAAGGGCCGAACCCGGTAGAGCAAACAGTGATTCAGCTCCGCAGCAGTAAATAGCGAGTGTGTGGGTAGTGTCTACGGAGGGTCGCAGATACGTGCAATCTGCAACCTTACTTGTGTCGTCGAATGCACACTCAAAAGCAAACGCACTCACACTGGACAATGAGAGAACGAGGAGAGCACAAAACACGATCGCGAGCAGAAACCTGCGCTGAAACACGTCGACCTCCTTTCTGAGTTAGGATCAGTGAAGAATGAAACAACGGAATGTAGAGATAACTGGGTGTACATATCCGCCTCCGAGTAAAAGCCTTGTGGCTCCATTAAGCTTCCATGGGCCACCCCCTTCGCCAGAGGTCAGAAAGCCCCCGGGGATACTACCTGCGCTCGTTCGGGTGATGATTCTTTCTTGGAAGTATCCTTTGACTCACCCATATATCACCACTTCCCACTCCACCGGGTCTGGCTGAAGTGAAATAGAGCCTGGATCCATCAGGAGTGATGTAAGATTGTCCTGCCCCTCCAGAGTCATTTATCTGAGGAGGCAAGAGCTGCGCAGACCCCCACCCCGTACCGGTCCAGTGGGAAACCCATATGCAGTAAGTGACCCAGATTCTCGTGAAATACAGCGAGCTGTTGTCGGCCGTTATGCTGGGATGCTTCTCATCAAGCGTGGCATTGACTGTCGTATCCAACAGATCTGGTGTGTCCCAGTCTGAACCGTTCCATTCAGAGACCCAGATGCCCCAGGGATTGCTGAAATAGAGCTTGGAGCCATCTGGAGAGACGAACGGACTCCATTCCCGGCGGTCACTGTTGATGGTCGGCCCGAGATTCTCGGGAACTCCCCACTCACCGTTTAGACTATCCCAGGCAGAGACCCAGATATCCCAGCCGCCGTATCCTCCTGGCCTTTCGAACTGCACGTAGTAAAGCTTCTTGCCATCGGGCGAGAGGCAGGGACCCAGGTCTTCAATTACCGTGTTTACGTTGGGGCCGCAATTCTGCGGCTCTGACCAGGAGCCCGAAATGCTATCCCAAAAACAGTACCATATATCTCCGTTACCGTGCGTTCCCTCTCTAGTAGAGACAAATACAGCCATCTTTCCGTCGGGCGTCATGCGAAACGATTCCTCTCCTCGAGGGCTATTGATGGGTTCTCCCAGATTGACCGGTTCACTCCATTCACAATTCACCATCTCAGGGATCGAGCCTTCCTTAAAAAGATAATTGATCAGATAGATAGCGTCACTTATGTCGATGGTACAGTCCGCGTTGGCGTCACCACACTCAAAAGGGTCCGGAGGGGGGCCTTCTTTGAAGACGTAATTGAGGTCATAAATCACGTCCGCGATGTCAACAATCTCGTCGGAGTTGGCGTCACCCGGTACCTGCGCCCGGCACGCCCCCGCACAGAAGGCTGCACCAAGAAACAAAGTCCATAAGAGGAGAAATACTGCTCTCATTTGGTCTTTCCTTGCGGCCTGGCTCAACCAGCCGCACAAAACACTAAGTGGACAGCTTGCCTTTCTCAGGTGCAATTCAGAACGGAGGACCCGCCCACTACGCCCTGATTCCCGGTAGTGCTCGGGATCGCCCCGAATATATCTTGACAACACTACTGGTCCTTGTCATCGAGTTTCTTACTATAATATAGTAGCACGTTCCCCCACTGTCAAGGCAAATCTTCGGATTTTTCGGGAAAAAGTCCCGTCCAGTCACCTTGACAATCCCCTCCCGCAGAACCCGTTACCACTGGCCGGAGTCACAACGCCTGTCGCCGAGGGTTCTCTTTTCTTTCCGACCCTCCTGCGCTGAGCTGCAGCCACTTAATGCACTCTAGCTTCTCTGACAAACAACCTTGCAGGTCCGTTGCAGATCGCGCCTTCTTATCACCTGCATCGTCTCCGCTGTAAGCCGTGCCGGTTCTGAAGCCGTAACTGAGACTTCCGCCTCAGGCTCCTTTCAGGGAGTGAGCTAGAGGCCCCTCGCAGTCCCGGGAACGAGTGGAATGCTGAAGGTCTGCGTCAGTGTCGCGGTAATCCCAGGAGGCTCACAGAAAACGGCGCCAGCGCATGCAAAGCGGGAACACTTCAGATCCACACGTCCCTAGGCCTTTGGCTGAAAGGCACCTATTCTCGGCCACCTTGGGGCCAGCGCTCCTAAGGCCTCGACCTGCTTGAGACGAAGGGGGCTTTTCGAATGCGTAGCCGGCAAGTTTTTTTGAGCTGTCATGCAAAATCTTGTTGCCTCCATGAAAAAAACGCATATATTGGTAGGTGAAAACTAGAAACATTGACGGAGTCGGAGGAAGGGGGGTGGTTGCGCTCCCCGTATGCTAAAGCAGAGAAAGCGTCGCGCGTTTCCTTCGCCTCGTCGGCAACGCCTTCCCCGTAATGGTGGAGAGTCAATGCACAGGAACAGAGCTGCAGTTTCGAGACTGGCCCGGCTCGTAAGACTCGTGGCCGTGTTTACCATGTCGTTAGTAGTGTGCAATATCGCGAGTGGTGCGACTATCTATGTTGATGATGATAATACCGTTGGGCCATGGGACGGGACAATAGAGCATCCATATCAACACATCCAGGATGGGATAACCCACTCGGCCTTTGGGGATACGGTCTTTGTTCTTTTTGGCACCTATTACGAGAACGTCAATGTGAATGAAACAGTGTATCTGGTCGGCGAGGGCAGAGACTCGACAATTATCGATGGTGGTGGAACCGGAGATGTAGTTTCTGCTTCGAGTCCTGAAGTAACCATAAGTGAGTTCACCATTCAGAACAGCGGAAGCGAGGAGTACAATGCCGGTGTACACGGGTCAGCTTATGTTCACGGCAACATCCTTAGGAGCAATCTGCGAGGCATTCGCGCGCATTCGTCCAGCAGAATAGTTGACAATACCATATCGAACAACGTCTACTCTGGTGTTCGCATAGATGAAGGTTCGTCTGACGTCACAGTCTACGGAAACACAATCTCGAATAATGGGGGAGGGGGCGTCGTTTTCGAACAACACTGTGACAACAACAACATCGCTGGAAACACAATAACTCTCAACTTAATCGGAGTCGAACTGCACGGAGGGGCTAACTACAATGTTATTTCTGACAATACCGTTGCAGACAACTCACACGACGGCATCGA
>CAYFQZ010000582.1:0-2627 GCA_964345305.1 uncultured Ignavibacteria bacterium
CAATATACGTTAAAAAAGAAAGCGGCAAGTACATACGCCAAAACATCGTCCGCGCTCAAGGAGAATTTAAGGAAAAGACGACTAGTTATCCAGTTGAATAATGTCAAGATGCGTAAAAAATACGTTGGTTCAAACTCCGTCCGCGGCACCATTGATCTTTTTTTCGTGAAAGAGACTTCACTGGGAAAGGCGGGGTCGTCCTTTGAAGATTCATTGCTTCGATGGATCGAAGATGTCTGCAAGGCTTTTATTGCGTTCCCGCATTCCAAGCACCTAGGAACGTGTGGAGCTTGGAGATCGGGATATCAGCTTGGAGCATGGGGGGACCCGTAGAAGCCCTAGAGCGAATAGCTGAAGCTAAGTTTGAGCACGTCGAGATCTGGGGTAATCCCTACGGCGTGCTGGACGGTTGCTCAGACGAGCTCATCAGGTCTCTCAAGGACTATGGTCTGGAGGCGTGCTCCCTTCACGCCCCCTTTGCAGGGCTCGACATTTCGAGCATAGACGAGGACACGAGAAAACTCTCTGTCAAGAAGATTCTGAATACCATGGAGATCGCGGAAAGGCTTGGATGCAGACACATCGTCATTCATCCAGGCTCAGCAAAATATGACAGAATGGAGGACTATCATAACGCTAGGAAACTTCTGGCAGCGTCGATCGTGGAGCTAGCTGGGAAAGCTGATGAAGGAAGGCTAGCCTTGGCCGTCGAGAACATGCTTGTGGGCAGTGAAGGCTCAAGGGTTGGAACAACGGTTGCCGAGCTTGCCGAATGCCTGGAATCCGTTCAAGTGGAAAATGTGGGTATATGCCTTGACACAGGGCACGCTCACTATAACGGACTAGAGGTATCAAAGGAAACCGAAAATGCAGGCGACTTCCTAACTGCCCTACATGTGAACGACAATGATCGTTCGGGGGATCAGCATAGAGTGCCCGGGGAGGGAACCATAAACTGCCAATCCTTCCTGAGAGCGTTGAAAGAGACGGCATACAAAGGAGTATTCATGATGGAAATCTATGGTGAAGATGAAGCCGCGAAGACGCTGGAAGACAGCTACAGAGCAGCCTCAAGGCTTCTAGGCTACTGACGTTTGTCCTGCTTTCTGCACTGTTCTGGAGTTCGTCATACAGTCGGACAAGACTGGACGGGCTTTACCTCGGGCTCCCTTGGCTTTCGAGACGTGATTCACGCTGCTTGCCTAAATATCAGGCTGGCAGGCAAACTATAGCAAGGACGAGAAGGGGAAGGCCAGTTAGGGGTGGTAGTCTCTCCGTGAATCCCTCGATCGCTGTGTTACCAATGATTGTTGTGAATTCTGGATGCATCATAACGATCTGCAGGGGGCTTCTGTTCTACTGGGTAGCCGATTGAGATCAGAGAAAGGGGGGTCACGTGTTCTGGGATGCCGAGCAATCTTCGCAGACCGTCAATCCGTTTCTGTCTCGGATAGACGCCTAGCCAGACTGCCCCCAAACCTCTCGCGTGAGCCGCGACAAGAATGTTCTGAGTAGCTGCTGAACAGTCCTGAATCCAGAATCCCTCGTGCTTTTGCTCCTTCAGATCTCCGCAGACCAAGACTGCGACTGAGGCTTCTCTCAGCATGCTGGAGTATGCATGGAACTTCGGTATCTCATCGAGGATCTCTCGATTCCTGATCACTACAAAATGCCAAGGCTGTTCATTACCGGCCGAGGGAGCGCTCATGGCAGCCTTCAACAGCTCCTCTATCAGCTCATCGGGGACGGGCTGCGAAGTGTACTTACGAATGCTTCTCCTAGAAAGGATAGCTTCAACCGCATCCATCCTACGTCAACTCCACCACTACAATGGACGAATCTGACTAATATAATGTGACCGATAATCAAGAGACGGGAATATTGCCGCGCTGAGATCGGTGTGGCTGCCGGTTCTACTCTTGGGCAAGCTGTCACGTTTTGGTCGATCGCGCACTTTCCTTTAGCCGGTCTTGAGCGGCTTCATGGAGGATTTTCTGTACTGCATAGGGCTCCTTCAAAGCTGTGATGGCTGGGTATGTTCCTACCGGGTAAGGGAAGCCGGCAGTGACTACCGCTAAGGATCCTGTTCCGAAGATTTTGTCGAGGAATCCGATGTTGACGCTGACTTCTTGGATTTTGTCCAGGTCGACGAACCTTGTGTCCAGTCCGATGGCGCCTGTCTGGGAGATCAGCCGCTGGTCGGTGATTGTGTACCTTGTGTTCTTGTACCTCGCAATCTGCCATACGGGCGGACCGAGAGTCAGTCCGAAGCCGATGAGGACGAAGAGCGAGAGGAAGAGGATGGCCGGCCCGGGACTTCCTTGCGAAGTGGCCAACCACAATGCAAGGACGGAGAAGCTCAGCCAGATCAACCCAAAAGCTGAGACCACGAAACCTCCGATCATGAACGGGGTCTTGACGGGTTTGCCGCTCCAGATGATCTTCTCGCCTTTCCGGAGAAACTCGGTTGAGCTAGACGTCTTCGGTTGTGCCAACTCGATTCCAACTGGATTCCTTTGGGGGTCTGTGCGGATAAGATTTTTGGACCACGAATATTGACCTGAAGTTCGTTCGTTCGATCGATCGATCGATCGATCGGTCATTTCAGAAAGCAGCCTGGCCTGAGG
>CAYFQZ010000583.1:0-8304 GCA_964345305.1 uncultured Ignavibacteria bacterium
GGGAATTTAGCCCGTTTTTTTGACAGCCGAAGTTAAGTAATGGATTCCGGCTGTCGATAAACTTAGTAGCCGGATTCTAGGCACTTCTCTGACCCATCTTGTCGCATCTATCCTAGAAGGCGGCTTTATGGTATGCCTGCGAGTCTTGATGACATCTTTTCGTCTCTGCATGAAGCATAACACGGTCCGAGAGGGTATATGCAGCTGAGTGCACATGTGGATGAGAGGATCTCTAAATGTCAGGAGATTCTGTCGCGCAATCCCGAGTCGTTGGTGTTCGCGGCTCTAGCAGACGCCTATCGCAGAAAGGGTGATTTGGTTAAGGCCTTTCACGTCTGCGGCCAGGGCTTGAGACTTCATCCTGACTACGGTCCCGGACATGTGGTGATGGCAAGAATCAATATGGAACGAGGGATGTACTCCGAGGCGGAAAGGGAGCTGGCCCTGGCACAGGAGGTTGTAGGAAAAACGAGGACCACCGACCTGCTCCTGGCGCAGGTTCTTGCGAAGAAGGGCCAACTGCAGGAAGCCACGAGACTTCTGGAGAAACTGAGAGCCGCCCACCCGGAGAACCTGACGGTGCAGGAACTTCTTGATTCAGTCAAGCAGGAGGCCGACTCGGAAAGGGAGAGTCCGGACTTGATCACGACCCAGGATCGGTGGAAGATCGCGAAGGTGGCGGATCTGAAAGACGGACTCCACTACCTGAAATCGCTGCCCGGGGTTCTGGGGGCCCTATTGGTAACGGATGAGGGGCTAGTGGTGGAAAGCAAGGTCAACCCTAATCTCGAAGATCAGCCTATCGGAAGGATTACTGCCGACATCATTCAGTGCATTAAGGACAGCATATCCAACATTGGGTTCGGAGAACAGCAGCGGATCCGTATAGACGGTGCCCGCCTCAGCCTCTGGATAACCAGATTCGACCAGCAAGCTCTGGTGTTGTGTTACGCCCCCGAGGCTAACTTCGGAGCTTTGAGGATTCGGGTGAGTGAGCTTGTAGATCACCTTTCTAACTGTCCCCAATAAAAGGAGGCGAGGTGAATTCCGACTACCGAGGCGAGATAAGGGGGTTCTTACTGGTCACCTGTTTCATTATAGTAGTCCCCCTGATATTTTTCCCTAAGGACCTCGGGCTAAAACTGAATTGGCCGGCACTTCTGCTCTTGACTCTCGAGCTGGCCTGGTATGCAGTGGTCCTCCTGATCATGTTCTCCAGAGAAACCATGTCCAGGGTTCTTCCTCTGGCTCTGGTTACTCTGGGCTATCGAATTGGTCTGGGCGCAGGATTCGGCATCCTTTTGCTGGCCATGTTCTCCTTGCCGCTGTCGACCGCCTTTAGCCTGGGTATTCACCGCTATGCGCCGGTCTTTCTGCTTCAGGCCTTGATGGCGCCGTTTGTCCTCAGACCCCTGTTGGAGGTGTTTTTGAGAAACAGAAGAGCGATTGGGAGGGCGGCACAAGCAGCGTCCGAATCTGAACCTGCCGGAGCTTTCGTTTCTCCCTCCGTCTCTGATGTGCTCCGGGAGAGCCCGGATGACGAAACGACGATTATTCCCCAGAAGGAGACCAAGGTGGTCGGAAAAGAAAGCTTGCAGGGCATCCTGCACTATCTCAGGGAGTACTCCGGAGTGAAGGCCGCCGTCCTTGTAGATCATGAGGGCCTGGTGGTGGGGAACGATTCCTCTTCCGATTTTGATGCGGAGAAGGTGGCCTCTTTCACCCGGCACCTGAAGGAGACCAACGACCAGGTGCTCTCTTGGATGGGAGAGAGAGCTGCGGAGCGGATCGGAATTCATACTGCCGACGCGTGGATCTGCCTGAATCAGATTCGGGATTTCACTCTGGTGGTGCTGTGCGATCGCAGCACGGACGATTTGCTTTCAGTTCGAATATCACAGTCCACCGGCATGATCAGGAAGTACCTTGACGACAGGTACCAGCTGAACGTCGAAAAAGCAGTGGAGGCTTGACATGTACGAGATATTGAACGAATTGAACAAAACCGCCGGGATCAACGGAAGCATGGTGGTGGGACAGGACGGAATAGTCATTGCCGCCGACATGAATGCCCAGCTACAGGATGAAGCCGTTGGCGCTCTGGCGGCCTCTATCGTCAGCACGGTGAAAAGCTCCATGGAGCGCCTTTCCAACGAGGGGCTGAGACAGATCACCGTCGAGGCCCAAAAAGGCAAACTGTTCTTGGCCGACGTGGGAATCGGCATATTGGCTGTTACCACCGAGCCTCAGGTCAACGTAGGGATGGTCCGACTAGAGATCAAGAGTGCAGCGGAGAAAATAAGGCTTGTACAGAGGCCTGCCTGATAGTGTACCGCAGCCTGCAGACGGAGAAAGGCAATGGCATCCATAAATTACGCCTCGAAGGAGATATCGTGTAAGATAGTGTATTACGGTCCCGGACTTTCCGGGAAAACCACCAACCTCCAATACGTTCATAAAAAGATCCCGTCCCAGAGCAGAGGCCAGCTGATCTCATTGGCCACGGATCAGGACAGAACCCTTTATTTCGACTTTCTTCCGGTGGACATAGGGACGATACACGGATTTGCCACCAAGTTCCAGCTTTACACCGTCCCGGGGCAGGTCTATTACAATGCCACCAGAAAGCTGGTCCTGCGAGGCGTGGACGGTCTGGTCTTCGTGGCGGACTCGCAGCAATGCAAGATGGACGAGAACATTGGGAGTCTGGAGAATCTGGTGGAGAATCTGTCCGAGTACGGGTACGAGATAGACCGGATACCTCTGGTCCTTCAATACAATAAGAGGGATCTCAACTACATAAGCTCGGTGGAAGAGCTGCAGAAGAATCTGAATCCCAGGGGGCTTCCCTACTTCGAAGCCGTGGCCACCAGGGGCAATGGCATTTTTGATACCCTGAAATGCATAAGCAAACTGGTTTTGGATCAGGCTAAGAGGAAGCAGCTTTTCCCGGAACCCGAGGCGGAGCCCAGGCAGACTCAAACGGAGCCGGTGGAGGTGGATCTATCGCGGGCAGGTGGCGGCGAGGACGCGGCCACCGCAGTCGTCGTCTCCGGCCGGACGGGCGACTCAACCTCGGAGGAAGCCTCAGTAGGCACGGCGGTTCAGGAGAAGGCGGCGACCGCTTCGGGGGAATCGCCGGTAGAGGTGCACGAGATTCAGGAAGACATCCAGCCCGAGGAAGTCCAGGTCGGCAAGCAGGCTCCGGAAGCAGCGGCCACCGATGACGGTAGCGAAGGGCCGACCATAATAAGCTGGTCCGCAGGAAGATCGGGCACAGGGTTCAAGTCCAAGTCCAGAGGTTTCTTCCTACTGGGCTGGATCAGTAAACTTTTCAAACAGAGAGAGCGGAGGTGAGACATTGAGAGAGGAGGATCTGGTAGTCTATGAAGGGCAAATCGAGAAGATACAGACAGCTTCGGACAGGTTGATCAAAGACGCACGGGCCAAATGCGTTTTGCTGGTGGACAAGGATGGTCACCTGATCAGCCGACAGGGGTTTACCAAGACCCTGGACACTACAGCTCTGGCAGCGCTTCTGGCGGGAAGCTTCGCCTCTACCAGGGAGATAGCCAGAATTCTGGGAGAACCGGAGTTCTCCGTCCTGTTTCACCAGGGGAAGAAAGATCACATTCACATTACTCTGGTGGGAGAAAGGACCATTCTGGCAGTCATCTTCGACGACCGGACCACCATAGGCATGGTTCGTCTGTACGCCAAGGAAGCTGCTGAGAATCTGGAGAGAATCCTCTCGTCTGCCCGCCGTCCCAGCCACCAGGAAGATGAGAACGAAAAGGCCGAGCAGGACACAGAGTTTTCAAGTTCTCTGGAAAGCAGGCTGGACGACATATTTACCGAGCAATCCTAAGGCCGGCAAGAGAGTGCCCACAGGGGCACCGCACAGAGCCGGCTGCGCAGGATGCGAGCATCTCTTGGGGCGTGATGGCAATGGCGATCTCTTCTACCAAGAAGCTACTCTGCTAACTTGAGTTAAGGCTATGTCACGTGAGTTGGGGAACATGCTGGTTAAGGCGGGCAAGATAACCGAGGATCAACTTGCCCGGGCGCTGGACATCCAGAAAGAGAGCAGCGAGCATCTGGGGGACATCCTGATCCGGACCGGAGCTCTGAGAAGCGAGGACGAGCTGTCAGAATTCACCGGCAGGCAGCTAAATATAGGCGCTCTCCGGCTGTCCGACATCGAGTTGAATCCAGAGGTGGTGAAGATGATCCCTCTGGATATCGCCAGGAAGTTCAACGTGATCGCCGTGAGCAGATTGGGAAAGACCTTGGTAGTGGCCATCTCCGATCCCAATAACATCTACGTGCTGGATGCCATCAAGTTCATTACCCGGCACTCGGTTCAGCCGGTGATCAGCCCGGAGAAAGCCATCCAGACGGCCATAAATACATATTACCAGGATACCTCCGGAATAGACCAGATCCTTGAGGGACTGAAAGAGGCAGATTTGGAGGTGATCGATGAGACCGAAGATTTGCCTACTGAGCAGGATATAAGGTCGCAGGTCCAGGACAAGCCTTTGGTCAAACTGGTAGATTCGATCATCGCGGAAGCGATACGAAGAGGTTGCTCGGACATTCACATCGAAACCTACGACAAAAGGGTCAGGGTGAGATACCGGCTGGACGGAACCCTGCACGAGATGTCGCCCATACCGTTCAAGTATCGTGCGGCCGTAGTGTCTCGAGTCAAGATAATGGCTGATCTCGACATCTCCGAGAGGAGGCTTCCCCAGGACGGCAGGATAAAGGTCAAGTTTGGGGAGCGGGCCGTGGATTTGCGGGTATCGGTTTTGCCCACCATATTCGGCGAAAAGGTGGTGATGCGGATCCTGGACCCGGGGAGCGTAAACGTGGACCTGACCAAACTAGGCTTCTCAGAGCGCTCTCTGAAGAGGTTCGAACAGGCAATTCACCTCCCCTATGGTATGATACTGGTCACCGGCCCTACGGGAAGCGGCAAGACCACCACTCTCTACTCGGCACTCAAGCAGATCAACAACCCTGATATCAACATAATAACGGCCGAGGATCCGGTGGAGTTCAATTTCGATGGAATCAATCAGGTGGCAGTCAAAAGCGAGATCGGACTGACCTTCGCCGCGTCCTTGAGGTCGTTTTTGAGACAGGACCCAGACGTGATTATGGTCGGAGAGATCAGAGATGGCGAGACGGCTGAGATTGCAGTGCGGGCCGCCCTGACCGGACACCTGGTCTTCTCCACGTTACACACCAACGACGCTCCCAGCACCATCGACCGGCTTATCGACATGGAGGTTCCCAGTTATCTGGTGGCCTCCTGCGTCAAGCTGGTCATGGCCCAGAGAATGGTGCGCAAGATCTGTCCCAACTGCAAAGAGGATGCCAAGATTCCTCCCGAGACTTTGAAGCTGCTGGGACTGGCCGAGGAGGAAATCAAAAACCTGAGGATCCGTCGCGGCAAGGGATGTGCCGAATGCAACGAGACGGGATATTCCGGGAGGACCGGGATTTTCGAGGTGATGCCGATAAGCCCGGCAATCGAGAGAATGATCATCTCCAGGGCCTCGGCCGCCGAGCTGCGCGAACAGGCTATCTCCGAGGGAATGCTCACCTTGAGAACGGCCGCCGTGGAGAAACTGAAGCTGGGCATAACCTCCGTGGAAGAGGTTCTGGCGGTTACGGCTTGACCGCACCGGAAGGGCCTGGAAACGTTAGGGGGGTTTGCCTGAGTCGATTTAAGAATCGGATTGGTGGGTCGATAATATATAAGGAGTAGTCTTGATTCACGGTCGAGCACGAAAAAGGAACAGGAGCCAGAGATGGTCACCTTAAGGGAACTTCTGGAGCTGATGGCGAAAAAGGGTGCTTCGGACCTGCATCTGACAGTGGGTTCGCCTCCACAGCTCAGGATAGATGGAAAGCTGGTGAAGATGGATTTTGAAGTCCTGACACCTGACGAAACCAAGAAGCTGGCCTACAGCATAATGAACGAGAAGCAGAAGCAGAAGTTTGAGGAGAAGAGTGAACTGGATCTCTCCTTCGGAATAGAGAACCTGAGCAGGTTTCGGTGCAACGTTTTCATGCAGCGTGGAAATGTTGCTGTGGCCTTAAGGCAGATTCCCTTTCGCATCCCCAGCTTCGAGGAGCTGGGCATACCCAAGGTGGTTTCCGAGCTGGCCGATCTTCCTCGGGGCTTGGTGCTGGTAACGGGTCCCACCGGAAGCGGAAAGTCAACCACTCTGGCTGCGCTGATAAACAAGATTAACCAGGAGAGGCACTGTCACATTCTGACGGTAGAGGATCCCATAGAGTATCTGCACCGGCACATCAGTTCCTTAATCAATCAGAGGGAGGTTTACGCAGACACCTTGTCCTTCGCCAATGCCCTGAAGTACGCTCTGAGAGAGGACCCGGACGTGGTGCTGGTGGGAGAGATGAGAGATCTGGAGACCATGGAAGCAACCCTGAACATCTCCGAAACCGGACACCTGGCGTTTGCCACTCTCCACACCAATTCCTGTGCCGAGTCGATCAATCGAATCATCGATGTCTTTCCCACCAGCCAGCAGGAGCAGGTCAGGGTCACGGTGTCCTTTGTCCTGCAGGCGGTGATAAGCCAGCAGCTGATCCCGAAGATCGGCGGAGGCAGGGTCTTGGCCTTGGAGATAATGATCTGCACCCCGGCCATCCGGGCTCTTATTCGAGACGACAAGATCCACCAGATCTACAGTTTGATGCAGGCCGGTCAGAAATATGATATGAGGACCATGAACCAATCGTTGGCTGAGTTGTACCTGAAACACAAGATCACTCTGGGCGATGCCATGGGCAGGAGTTCCAATTCCCATGAACTCAACGAACTTCTATCTCGAAAAGCCGACATATCCCGGCAGCGAAGCGCGTTAGGGGCGTGAGGACCCAGAGTGCAAAATTGAAAGACCACAGAATGCGTGGAGGAAGATGGTTTTCCTAAGCTCAGGATCCGTAGCGAGTTACACGCTGATTGATGGGCCGGATGCTGAGTCTGGCGACTGATACACTGACGGAAGGAGGCCCAATTGCCAGTTTTCACCTACAAGGGAAGGACGATGGGCGGGGCGCAAGTTGCCGGTGAGTTGAAGGCAAGGAACCGGGCTGATCTGGAGAGAATCCTGCGGAGCAGGAAGATCTTGGTCTCTCAGGTTTCCGCCAAGCCGTCTCACATCCGAATAAAAATTGGCACCGGGGTAAAGAAGGTTCAGATCTCCAGATTCACCCGACAGTTTGCCACCATGATCGGAGCCGGGCTCCCCATGGTGCAGTGTCTGGAGATATTATCCCAGCAGATGGAATCGGCGGTGCTGAGGAACGTGATCGGGCAGGTCAAGGAAAGCGTACAGGCAGGAACCACCCTGGCCGAGGCCTTATCCCGTCACAAGAAGATATTCGATGATCTCTACGTCAACATGGTGGACGCCGGCGAGATCGGAGGTGCTCTGGACGTGATTTTGGCAAGGCTGGCCACCTATCGGGAAAAGGCAGACGCTCTCACACGAAAGGTCAAGGGGGCCATGATCTATCCAGCCGTGGTCATGACGGTGGCTATTGGAGTCACCTTCATAATGTTGACCTACATAGTGCCGGTCTTCGCCAAGATGTTTGCCGGTCTGGGGGCGGAGCTGCCTGCGCCAACCAGGTTCATTCTTTCGCTGAGCGCCTTCCTCAGGAACAACATCCTTACCGGACTGGTGTTGCTGATTCTGCTCATCGTGGCCTACCGATTCTACTCCAAGACCGATCGAGGCAGATTCAATATTGACCGGGTCAAACTGAGAATACCGCTGGTCGGAGATCTGATACGAAAGAGCGCCATCTCCAAGTTTTCCAGGACACTGGGTACTTTGATCTCATCCGGGGTCCCCATTTTGGACGCGCTGGACATCACCGCCCGGGCATCGGGCAACAGAGTCATTCACGACGCCATAAAAAGATCGGTTCTCTCCATCGCAGAAGGAGAGACCATAACCCAGCCCTTGAGGCAGTGCGGAGTGTTCCCTCCCATGGTCACTCAGATGATTTCCGTAGGAGAGAAGACCGGAGGATTGGACGAAATGCTCTCCAAGATCGCCGACTTCTACGACGAGGAGGTGGATGCCGCCGTGGCCGCTCTCACCTCGGTCATTGAGCCGGTGATAATTGTTTTCATGGGTATAGTCATCGGAGGGATCTTGATAGCAATGTATCTGCCCATGTTCGAGATCATAGGCAAGATCCAGTGAAGTGGAGCGGGGCCAGTTGACCGGTCCAAAAAAGCCATTTCGC
>CAYFQZ010000584.1:0-3269 GCA_964345305.1 uncultured Ignavibacteria bacterium
AGTCCTTTTGCAGAAAGGCCGTGTTCTGCTGCCTTTTCGTGATTCTTGTCGGTGGGCAGCTGATTCAATCGGCTTCGGAAAGTTGTGCCGCAAACTCGACTTGCGCCAGGGTTCTGGAGGTGGAAGGCACTGCCGAGTTGATTTTGCCCGCCGGCAGTCCGATAGCCTTGAGCCCCGGAGTTCCCGTGAAGACCGGACAACAATTGCAGTTGAAGCCGGGAAGCTGGGTGGTCCTGGTTATGGCAGACAGCACGGTAAGAAAATTCGAGGGTCCTGCCACAATAACCATGAGCCCGGATCTTGCAGAGAAAGAGCAAGGCACCCTGACTCGGCTTGGCTCCGCCATCATCGGTTTGTTGTTTTCCACGGAAGAGGAGCGCCCCGAGGCCGTGATGGTCACCAGAAAAGTCAAGTGGCCCGAGATCCCGGAGGAAAGCCTTCTCCCACTGCTCATTTACCCGGCCCAAGGGGCAAGCGTTATAGGAAGCCCCGCCAAGTTTGAATGGCGGAAAATCGAAGGTGTTCCGCTCTACCGTGTATCCGTTTACAGCTGGGATCGCCTCATGTGGCAGGGGACTACGTCAGATTCCTACATCGAATGCCCGCCGCAGCAATGCGAATTCGTGCCGGGGGAGCGGTACTACTGGGGAGTAGAAGCCCTGATAGGCAACGCCGGACTTAGATCGAGGTCGGCCGAGTTCAAGATTCTCGCCCAGGATACACGTTCTGAGCTGCAGCAGACGCTGGGGGACTCCAGACTATCCCTCGCGAGCAAAGTGGGACTCTGCCTGGGCCTGGGTCTTTACCCCGAGGCTATGGAAGTCATCGACTCCCATTACGGAGGCGAATCCTTCGATCGAACCGGTTATCTCTTGCGGGCGGAAGTCAAGGAACGAATGGGACTTCTCGAGGACGCCTGTTTCGACTACAAGAAGGCTGCGAGCCTTTCTTCTCCCCGATAGAATAGTAAAGAACCTTTGATGTTGAGACTTCTGCAGAGCTTGCCGTTCCGAGCGGGGCTGACCATAGTACTGGGATTCGTCTTCGCCCTGCTGTCTTTTCACTACGGTTGGTTCTCCGCGATCGATCTGAAGACATATGATCTGGGGCTGACCGTCAGGCCTCGCACCGGTTCCGCATCAGAGATAGTGGTCATTGCCATTGACCGGCTTTCAAGGGAAGCGTGTTTCTCGCCGCCTCACTTCCCGGTATCCAGGCACGTAAACCAGCATGCGCGAGTCATCCGTCGTCTGAAGACCGCAGGGGCTAAGGTCATAGCTTTCGACGTCTTGTTTGATCAACTCGACCCCGACTTGAATCTGGCGACTTTTGACTCCGCGTTAGCCGAAGCACAAAACGTCATTCTCGCCGGGGCGATTGAGAGTCAGCTGCTCAAGGTGACCGAAAGCGGCGCGACTTTTCGAGAGGAGCGATTGCTGGTGCCCACACCCCGCATTTCACCCTCCGGCTACGAACTGGGCCTGGTGAATGTGCCCCTGGGACCCGACGGGGTGGCAAGACGATCTTACTATGAGAGGGAATTCCAGGGAGAATCGTACCCTTCCCTGCCTCTGGCCGTGTTCTCGGCTTTCCGGGAAACAGTTCCGGCGCAAGCTAATCTTGATCTCGGGTTTTTCATAGACTATTCCCGGCCCAAAGCGGGATTCCCCACTATCCCCTATATGGACATTCTCAATTCAGAAGGCTGGCAGAAAACGGTTGAAGGTCGCATAGCCCTAATAGGCGTGGTGGAGAACGGCTTGAGCGACGTCCACAAGTCGCCGGTTCCCGGTCTGCCCGGATCCGCTCAAAGTGGTAGGCTGCCCGGAGTGCTGTTCCTGGCTTACGCCGCCAATACCCTGTTGCAAGGGAGTACCATAACGGTTTTCCCCGATTCCCTTTCCCTTCTGTTCTCTCTAGTTCTCGTTGCTGGCTGCTGGCTTTTGCTTTCAGGAAAGAGGCTTGGATTGAGCCTGGCGCTTGTGGCATTTTGTGCCCTGGTTCTGTTCCTGGGCGGCATACTCCTGGCGGCTTTAAGCGTCACCATCGTGCCTGCCGGAAAGCTAATCGGGGTCTGGCTGGTTGCCGGGACCATAGGCACGATTGTCAATTTCTCCTATACAAGGCTGAAATCCGGTGAGCAGGAGAGTGAGCTGGAGGAGATCTCGTCTGATTTGAAGATGGCCCAGCAAATACAGCAGAAGCTCCAGCCGGAGAAGATACCCGTAATGGAGGAAGTCGACATTGCCGGACTTCAAATTCCGTGCAAGGAGATCGGCGGCGATTACTACGACGTCATCCAGGTGAGCGATAGAAAGGTGGCGGTGCTTGTGGCTGACGTCTCCGGGAAAGGAATATCAGGAGCAATGGTGATGTCCAATTTCCAATCGGTGGTTCACAGTCTTGCTCCAAAGGTGGATTCGCCGGGCAAGCTCTTCGCTGAATTGAACCAGGCAGTTAGCAAGATCGTGACTTCCGGCAGGTTTGTCACACTCTTTTACGGAGTCCTGAATCGGCACACGAAGAAGTTCGCGTACGCCAATGCCGGACATACTTATCCGATACTGTGCCGAGCAGGTGGAGAGGTGACCGAGCTTACCGACGGGGGGCTATTTCTGGGGCCTTTCCCTCAAGCCACGTGGGACGATTTCGAAATACAGCTGGAGACTGGGGATTCCCTCTTCATATACACCGATGGCGTGACTGAGTCAGCCATACAGAAGACAGAGGAGCAATTCGGGGAGGAACGGCTGAAGCAGTTTCTCTCGGAGAATGCTTCAAAGAAGCCTGATGACATGAATCGACGACTCGTAGCTGCGGTGCAACGCTTCACAGGCAGCATGCATTTTGACGACGATTTCACTGTTCTCACATTAAAGATCCTCTAATCTCTGCAGGGGACAAGACTCCTGAGTCTCTTGGCGCCAAAACGGGCAACCGGGACCCGAAGAGAGTAAAGACCGAAAGGAGGATGCCGCCTTGACCGAACTTACGTTAGACAAGTTACCGAAGAAGATTCTTGCCAGGATAGACCTTCAAACCGCCTTCATGATATCCAGATGCGTTGTGGCCGCCGAGAAACTACAGGTATTTCGTAAACTGCACGGCAAGAAACTGTCCGCTGCGGCAATTGGCAGGATGATCAAAGTCCGCGGCTGGCGCGCAGAAGCATTCCTGGCCGCACTGGTCTCGGTTGGTTTGCTGAAGAAGACCGGTAGACTGTACAGTAATACGGCATTGGCCGACAAGTACTATGTTCGTGAGCGATC
>CAYFQZ010000585.1:0-11869 GCA_964345305.1 uncultured Ignavibacteria bacterium
ATGACCCGATGCTTAACTCCGTACTGATCGTCATAGTCACGAGAGATGCCCGCGCTGGTCTGAGCCAGAACCATCTCTCCCCAGAGAGAGCCCAGCCCGGCAAGCAAAAACACCAGCGAGAACGCGATCCCCAATTTCATTGTCCTTTTCATCTTAGGCCTCCTTGTTTGATAGTTTATTGTGTCCGTTGACCATTCCTCAGTCTCACTTTTCTGCATTATCGCCCTGCATTGCTTCTTTTCTCAGATAATTCTCCGCGTGCTTGGGTCTAGGCACCAGCTCCTGGTTTCCTTCATCCACTTGGTACGCCCAGTCAAAGACGATTCCATAGGAGAACGTGAATCCCGCCACCCTGAGCTTTGCATAATGATCATCCCGTGTCCATATGATATACGAATGTCCGAATATAACTTCTACCCAGCCAACGTCGGACCAGCCGTCTTCAGGTGACCAGGTCACGTCGTCCAGGTCGTCCGTATACCCGAAATCCTGAATGTCGGTTGCATCATCCGTAACGCACAGAAAGAAGACACCGTAGTAATCATCATAGTCTAGATAGACGTCTGCATGCGGGTTCTGCCAATGGGTGACGTCATACTCCGAGAAGTCATAACCCGCTGTACCGGGAAACCGATGGTAATCCTGAATTATCTTGCCCCATCCCTCTGGACGGGGGGTATCGAAAGCTATCTTTGAGAAATCGCTTTCATTGCCGTACTTATCCCGGGCAGTCACGACATAGAAGTAAGTAAATCCGTTCTTGAGAGGCTGGTCTACATACTCGTTTGTCCGGGTGGTGGCAATGCGACGGAAGTAATCCCCTCCGTCGTCACTGCGATATATACGGTACTCTTTGAAGTCCCTCTCGTCGTTGGCCTCCCAGAAAAGATAGACTGCTTCGTCGCCTGTGATGCTATAGATTCCCTTTGGTACCGAAGGGGGCGTGTTATCAGGCCGGACTATGTAGACCTCATCTGTGCATCCGCCGAGAACGAAGACCGCTCCGATTCCCAGAGTTACCATCAGCAACATCGTTCTCATTTTTCTCTCCTTTTCTTATCTGTTCACCTCAAAGCGTTCCGCGTTGTAGCAAAAGCAATCCCTGTGCCAGTTACGACAGCTTGAGAACGAGCTTTAAAAGACCGCGCTAAGGTGTTTTAGAAGAGACAATTAGAGTTTCAGCCTTTGTATGCGATTCGCATTCTCCAGCAGCCCCTTCGCACAAAATTTGTTTGAGGACAAAGAAAATTGTGCAGGCGCCCATTTGGGGGCGGAACGTCGGACTCTGTTCTTCCGCTAAGAGATCTGCTGTTGCTAGGACGAAAAGGGGGCACTTTGGGCGTCTACGAAACCACTTGACAGAGTGCACAGGCTTGACTTAAAATGGGGACTGTGCTGAGACGCCCACTGGATTCCCAAAGGACGGTTTGAACATTGGCAAGTAGCCCCCATACTGCCCTGAACATCTTGCAGGTATGCCTCTCCCCTAGTTGGGGCGGGCTGGAGATGTCCGCCCTGAAGATGACAGGTTACTTCCTGGATCGTGGGCATCGCTGCTTCTGCCTCTGCAAGCACGACGGTGAACTGCACAATAATCTGGGCAAAGAGGGACTCCCTCACCGTTCCGTGAACGTGCTGAGTCATTATTCTCCCCCCAGCATCCTCAAGCTTCGAAAGCTGATCAGGCAAGAGCAGGTCAATGTCATCCATTGCCACTTTCTGCACGATCTCTGGTTGATCTCCCCTGCCTTGTGGAGAATGCCTCAGGTGAAGTTCTTTGCCACCTGCCACATGCTTTTCAGCCGCACTAAGAAGAAGGACTGGACCCATCGGTTACTTTACGGAAGACTGGACAAGCTCATCGCCCTCACACAGATCGCCAAGGAGTTTCACCTGAAATGCCTTCCGGTGCCGGAAGAAGATGTGGTGGTGATCCCCAATGGAGTCGATCTGAACAGGTTCTCACGCGACCGGCTCGATGAAAAACCGATAAGGGACGAGCTGGAGATCGCCAAAGCGGATCCAGTGGTCGGCTGCATCGGTCGCCTGGATCAAGGCAAGGGGCAGGAGGAGTTGATTTGCGCCGCGCGTGACGTGGTGGCAGCATTCCCCAACAGCAGATTCTTGATCGTGGGCGATGCGACCAGAGGAGAAGGCGAGGGTTTTGCAGCCAGGCTCCGGGATCTGATAAGCGAATTCCGCTTGGAGAAGAATGTTATTCTGACCGGCTTCCGGAGCGACACCCCCCGAATTCTGAAAGCACTGGACGTGTTCGCTTTCCCGTCCTACAAGGAGACCTTCGGTATGTCCCTGCTGGAAGCCATGGCCATGCGCGTGCCCGTGATTGCCAGCGATTCCGGCGGCGTTCCGGAGATTCTGGACTACGGCAGGTGCGGCATTCTGATTCCGCCCAGAGAAGCGCAACCTCTGGCCCAGGCGATCACAAGATACCTAGGAGATCCTCAACTGGCCCAAGAGATGGCTCACAACGCTCGCAGAAGAGTCGAGCAAGAGTACGATCTGAAACTAGTCCTGGACAGAATTGAAAAATTGTACCTGGACTCGTCCGTTTAGGTCAAGTGTCCAAGAATCTGCTAGCGCGAACCTAACTAATGGAGAGAAGAACAACACCGACGAATATCAGAAGCGAAGCAAAGAACCTGATCTTGCCATATCCCTCCTGAAGGAACAGGCTGCCCAGGATTACGCCGAACACGATGCTTACGTTTCTTGCCGCCCCCAGATAGCTGACCTTGCTCATGGATAATGCATACAGGAACATGGCGGCGCTGACGAAACCGAAGAAACCCATCAGAAGAAGACCTCCCAGGCTGTCTCTGAATTCTCCTCTTATTTCTCCTGCCCTGCCCTTAATAAGCAGAGACATTACTAGATAGAATGTCATGCAGACGATTATCAGATAGTAAAGAGTGAAGGGTTCTACCGCCTCCAGGTTCTTCTTGTTGATCAGAGAGTATATTGCGGTGCAAGCACCTGCGCCCATGGAAAGAAGAAACGGTCTGCTTTTGAAGGCCTTGAAAGGCAAGGAGAGATGAGAAGGCCTGAAGGATGGGAGATGGATAACGTAAGAACCGAATACGGCGACTAGAATGCCCAGAAGTCCGAGATAGGTGACCTTCTCCTTGAGCAGTATCAACGCGAAGATCAAAATGAATATGGGTCCGAAGCTCCGGGTGACCGGGAAAACCACCGAAAGGTCTCCCCTGTCGTAGGCTTTGGTTATGAAGAGGTAGTAGACCAAGCCGGTCGCTCCGCAAGCCAGAATGCCCACCCAAGCCCAGGCACCGTGGGTAAGGCTCTCCTCTCTCAACAGACTTCGCCCCCAAATGAACAGGGGCAGGTATAGTATGACGCTCACCAATGATGCTCCGGCCACAAAGGCAACTTTCCGCTGGCTGCCTTTTATCAGCAGGTTCAAAGCAGCCTGAAGAAAAGCCGACACCAAAACGAGAAAGAGAGCGGTAAGCGGCATTTCTGTCGTCCTCTTTTCGTTAAGCAGGCGAGCTAAGTGTGCAGGCGCAGAACCCTAAGACCTGCAGCAAGCTTCTCGACAGCGACTAACTCTAATTTAAGCGATTTCTCCGGTTTGCAAAGCGTAAACTTCAGGCGCGGTCACGGCCAGGCCGACGCGAAAAAAAATCTTTACAAACTCCCCGGCGGCTCGTATAATTTAATTCGAAATTTGGGATAAAAGAGGAGGATGCCCGAACCCGGTTTTTCAATGGATTGAACCCCTATTCAAGCCCTTCGAAACATGAACAAGAATCTATGTCTGGGCATAGACGTAGGGTCCGTCAGCGTGAAGGTTGTACTTGTGTCGCCGGAGCGCGAAGTCCTTCGAACCTTCTATCGCAGATCCAGGGGTCAGCCGCTTGTCACCTTGAAGGCTATTCTGGAGGATCTCTTCCGGGATTTCCACCCTGAGGAGATAGGCTCGCTGGCTGCTACCGGCACCGGCGGTAAGCTTGTGAATTCTATCCTGGGAGGAAGTTTCGTAAATGAGGTCATCGCTCAGGTAGAGGCCACCGGCTTCTTATGTCCGGAGGTGCGAACGGTGATCGAGATGGGAGGGGAGGATTCCAAACTGATACTTCTTCGCCGGGATGAAAGCACGCAGAGCACATTCCTGGAAGATTTCTCCATGAACATGCTCTGCGCCGCCGGAACCGGATCATTCTTAGATCAACAGGCAAACCGGCTGAAAATATCCATTGAAGATGAATTCGGACAACTGGCTCTCAAATCAAAGAGGCCTCCTCGCATCGCCGGAAGATGCAGCGTCTTCGCCAAATCGGACATGATTCATCTTCAGCAGATTGCCACTCCCGACTATGACATAGTGGCCGGATTATGTTTTGCCATGGCCAGAAACTTCAAGGGCTCCATCGCCAAGGGCAAGAGCATCAAGAAACCCATCTCGTTCCAGGGCGGAGTTGCAGCCAACCCGGGAATGAGAAGGGCTTTCGAGGAGGTATTCGGGCTTGCCCAAGGGGAGCTGGTGATTCCCCGGTTCTACAAGGAGATGGGAGCTATAGGGGCAGCCCTGTCCCTCATGGGAAATGACAACTTCAACAGCCCCTTTCTGGGATTGAATCGGCTCACAGAGTATCTGGCCTGCCGCAGAAAAGGACACAAGGGCAAAGAGCCTCTGGTCTTTGGTTTCCCGGAAACCAAGTACTATGAGATCACCCAGAGCCACAGTGTGCCAGAGGACGATAGAATCGACGCTTTTCTGGGGATTGACGTTGGTTCCCTCTCCACGAACGTGGTAGCCATCGATAAAGACAAGAACGTAATCAGCAGAATCTATCTCATGACGGAGGGGCGTCCCATAGAGGCGGTTAAGCGCGGCCTTAAGATAGTGGGCGATCAGATCAAGGATCGGGCGAACATTCTGGGCGTGGGGACGACCGGATCGGGGAGGTATCTGACCGGCGATTTCGTGGGCGCGGACGTGGTGCACAACGAAATAACCGCTCAGGCCGTTGCCGCGATCGCCATCGATCCGAAGGTTGACACCATATTCGAGATCGGCGGACAGGATTCCAAATACGTCGGATTGCAGGACGGAGCTGTGGTCGATTTTGAGATGAACAAAGTCTGTGCCGCCGGAACCGGATCCTTCTTACAGGAGCAGGCCGAGAAGCTCTCGATCCGCATCGAAGAAGAATTCGGAGGTCTGGCCCTTAAATCGAGCTGCCCGGTCAACTGCGGGGAGCGTTGTACCGTTTTCATGGAATCGGATCTGGTGGCACATCAGCAAGCCGGCGTTCCCAAGGAGGATCTGGTCGCAGGACTTGCTTATTCCATCGTCTACAATTATCTGAACAAGGTGGTAGGCGATAAGAGGGTGGGCGATCACATATTCTTCCAGGGAGGCGTGGCGTGGAACAAAGCAGTCGTGGCGGCCTTCGAAAAAGTCACCGGAAAGAGGATAACCGTGCCTCCTCATCACGACGTCACCGGGGCCATCGGTGCCGCCATACTGGCCATGGAACATCATGACGGGGGGCAGAGCAAGTTCAAGGGATTTGACCTATCGGAGAAACAATACTCCATCTCCACCTTCGAGTGCACCGACTGCCCCAACAACTGTGAGATAAAAGAGGTGAAGGTCGAGGGTGAGACACCCCTCTGCTACGGAAGCCGCTGCGAGAAATACGACACCAAAAGGAAATCGAGAAAAACGGCCATCCCTGATCTCTTCAGAGAAAGGGACAGGATTCTCTATAGCATTCATAAGGAGTTCGTGACCTCCTCCGAATCAGCTGGCGGAAAGAAAAAGACGATCGGCGTACCCCGATCCCTTTTCTTCCACGAGTTCTTCCCCTACTGGGCTACTTTTTTCGAGGAGCTGGGTTTCGAGATGGTGCTTTCCGACCGCACCAACAAGCGGATAATTCGCGAAGGGGTCGAGCAGGTGCTTTCCGAGACCTGCTTTCCGGTTAAGGTAGCGCACGGACACGTGTTGAATCTTCTGAAGAAAGAGGTTGACTACCTCCTCCTCCCCAGCCTGATCAACATGAAGAAGGAGGACGATCACAATCACGAGAACTACGCCTGCCCCTATGTCCAGGCTCTACCCTACCTGATAAGGGCCGCCATAGACATGGAGAACTATCCGACCAGGCTGCTATCCTTCCCGGTCTATTTCCAGCTGGACAGAAGCGTGCTTGAGCGGACCCTGGTGAAATTGGGCAGGGAGTTGAATATAGGAAAGGGGAAGATCGACAAGGCGCTGATCAAGGCGGAAGAATGTCAGGAGGAGTTTTATCGAAGACTCTCCCTCAAAGGTCAAGAGGCCCTGCTTGGTTTGAAACCGGATCAGAAAGCTCTGGTGATTGTGGGAAGACCTTACAATACCTGCGACATGGAGTTGAGCCTCAATCTGCCGAGAAAGCTGGCCGATCTGGGAGTGCTGGCCATCCCTATGGATTTTCTTATCCACCACCCCAGGATCAGAACGGATCATCTACCCAATATGTACTGGAAATATGGACAGAAGATTCTGGCGGCATCCGAGATTCTAAATAAGCAGGAGAATCTCTTCGGGTTGTACGTGACCAATTTCGGCTGCGGTCCCGATTCCTTCATTACTCATTTCTTCAAGAAGAACTCCAACGGCAAGCCTTTTCTGCAGATCGAGCTGGACGAACACTCAGCCGACGCCGGCGTCATCACCCGATGCGAGGCTTTCCTGGATAGTCTTAAGAAGTACAGCCCTCCCAAGGAGCGAACCACTCGAAGGCACGTACTCGCTGAATTCACAGACCACAGGACCTTGTACATTCCCTACATGTGTGACCATGCATTCGCCTTCAAGGCCGCAATGAATGCCTGCGGACAGGAGGCACACGTCATGGACGAGTCCGACGAAGAGACGCTGATTATGGGCAGGAAACTTACCTCCGGAAAAGAATGTTACCCTTGCATACTGACCACCGGAGATCTGGTGAAGTTCCTCAAAAATCCAGCCATCGATCCCGGCAAGGTAGCTTTTTTCATGCCCAAGGCCAACGGACCTTGTCGATTCGGGCAATATCACAATCTGCACCGGATAATACTGGACGAGCTGGGATATTCAAAGGTACCCATCATATCTCCGGATTCCAAAGATTCGTATGCCACGGTTTCGGGCCTCGACGGCGATTTTCGCAAGCTGGCCTGGAAGGGAATGGTGGCAACCGATCTTTTGGTCAAACTTCTGCATCAGACCAGGCCTTACGAGAAGAATCGAGGGGAGACCGATCGGGTCTACCGAGGATGCTTGGAGCACCTGTCCAGCACCATCAGGTCCAAGGGTGACGTCGAGGAAACGCTCAGCTGGGCGGCGAAAATGTTTGCCGGAATCGAAACCGATTCAGAAGAAAGAAAGCCCATCATCGGAGTGGTGGGCGAGATCTACATACGGTCAAACAGATTCTCCAACAACGACGTGGTGAGAAAAATCGAGGCCTTAGAAGGCGAAGCATGGGTGGCGGGTATGGCCGAATGGATCAACTATACTACTCACACGTACAAGAGACTCAGCTGGCTCAAACGGGGATACAGAGACTATGTTAAAGCATGGCTCACCGACTGGGTTCAGCAAAGAAAAGAGCATCGATTGGAGAAGAGACTGGAGGGCTTCATACTCGAATGCCATGAAACTAAAACAGCGGACGTGCTCCAGCTGGCCAGCCCCTATCTGCATGAATCATTCGGGGGCGAAGCCATACTCTCAATTGGCAAGGCCATTGATTACATAAACCAGGGCCTTTCAGGCATCGTCAACACCATGCCCTTCACTTGCATGCCGGGGACTGTGGTGACCGCCATCTCTAAGAAGCTCAGGCAAGACTTCGGCAACGTCCCCTGGCTGAATCTGGCCTACGAGGGTCTGGAGGATGCCAACGAAATCACCCGCCTGGAAGCCTTCATGCATCAGGCCAGAGAATATAAGAAGGGGAGGTCAGGTAAGGCAAAAGACAGCGGGAAGCTGGTTGTGAGACAGCGGGCCTAGCGGCTCGAAGCACACCGGAGTTCCGATACTCTCCTTCGCGTCGGGGGCGTTGGATTATCTTAAGAGGAGCATTTTCTTAGTCTCACGCCGTTGGGCCACGGTCAGCCGATACATGTATACTCCGCTCGAGACTTCCCGTCCAAGATCATCTCTCCCATCCCAGATCAGGGTCTGTTGGCCAGCATCCAGATGAGCGTCTAACAGAATCCTCACCTTCTGACCCAAGATATTAAAAATCTCGAGTTTGACTTTATCCGGCTCAGGAAGCACAAACTCTATTCTCGTGAACGGATTGAGCGGGTTTGGGTAATTCTGAAACAGACGAAAACCCGGCGGTGAAAGCTGTGTCCCATCATCGACAGGATGAACATCGGTAGTAACAAGCTCCGGCAACAGAATCATCAGGCAGTTGTAGCAGGCAAGACAGACCAGATCGTGTTGTACGAAGACGCCCGTGGAAAACCCGAACGCCGAGTAGCTTGCTATGGTCCGAGGGTCTGACGGGTCGGAGACGGAAACCACCTGTAGACCTTGGCCGAAACTCGCGGCAAAAAGCAGGGTGTCCAACAGTTGGAGATCGAAGGCCCGGTTCGGTACCCAGGAGCAGCTGCCCAGAAACCGGGGTTTTTCAGGACGTGATATGCTGTACGATGCCAGGCCGGGATTACCTCCAACGTAGACCACACTGTCACAGACAGCAACTGAGTGAGCCTCGTTGCAGCCGGAGTCGAAAGATATCACGTAGGGGGCTGTTGGATCGTAAACGGAGACGACGTGCAGGCCGGAGACACCGGCGACAAGAGCCAAGCTGTCCTCAACGCAAACGGCACGCCCACCAAGAAGGCTGCAGTGTCCCTGCGCATGCGGACTTGAAGGATCGCGGACGGAAAGCACTTGGAAACACTCGCCGTCAACCACGTAGGCAAGACCATCAACGATGCAAACCCCATCGACGCCCGCCGGATAACCATACTTGCCCACCTGGTAGGGAACCTTTGGATCACCAACCGAGACAATTCTGAGCCAGCCGCCGCACAGTATGTAGGCTAAAGTGTCGGAGACGACAACCTGCTTGACATAATCATCGGTAATGAATTCTCCCAACAGATACGGTTCGTAAGGGTCGGACACCGACAGCATTTTCAGACCCTGCCGGGAGGCCGCTACATAGGCCACCGTGTCGGAAACAACAACATCCGTGATCTGCCCATCTTTACCATAGCTTCCCAAAGCAGAAAGCGTTGCCGGATCAGAGACCGAGAACACTTCCAGCCCCGCTCGTTCGTAGGTCACGTAGGCCAAGCTGTCCTTCACAAAAACGCCGACCGCCTGACCGAAGCTGTAATCGGCAGAACCCACGAGATAGGGGCTTGCAGGCTGCGCTACTGACAATACCCGCAGACGCATATCCGCCACGAAAGCCAGGGTATCTTGAAGATGGATGCTGCTGGCGAAATCGCCATCGTGCGAACCGATACAGTAGGGATGGGAAGGATCTGATACGCAGATAACCTGCACCCCAGCCGGACCGTTCGCTACATAAGCGAGGCTATCTTCGACAACAACATCGTAGCCAAGGCCAACGGTATCCCAGACCGCCACTTGGTACGGGTTGCTGGGATCGGATACGGAGAGTACTCTTAAGGTATACCAGTAGTCTGCGACAAAGGCCAAGCTGTCCAATACGTAAACACCTTGCGCGCTGCCGGACGCATGGGTGCCTACAAGATATGGGTCGGACGGATCGGAGACGCTGATCACCTGAAGTCCCTCTTCCATGTCGGCAACAAAAGCCAGGGTGTCTGACACAAATACGTCATTGGCGAATCCAGGCGTGTCATAGCCTCCCACAGAATCGGGGTTGGCCGGATCACTGACGTCGATTATGACTAGGCCCGCGCATCCGTGAGCCACGTAAGCGTAATCATCTTTGACGAAAATGCCCCATCCTTCGCTCTGCAAATATACTCGGCTGACCAAACGAGGATGGTCGGGATCAGATAGGTCAAGAATTACCAAGCCATTCACGAAGGCGCAGTAAGCGTAGTCATCGACGACGCATACGTCCCTGGCTCCGGTCCACAGAGTGCTGGAGACATACTCCACATTGGAATCGGGACGACAGACCCAGTTGGCCGTAGCTCGTGCGGTTCCCTTGTGGTACATCAAGCGGTCGAGATCCGCACCATCGTCAACCCTCTGGCAAGAGCGTGTACTGTTCGGATCAAAGGAACCGGCCGCGCCTGTGACTAGCCAGAGCAGCAAGGCACAGCAAGCCGCAACTGGCAAAGGCTTGCACAACCTCATATAAGCTATCCTCTTAGAGAAGTGGCTTCTCAGAATCTGGTACGTATTTTCGTCTATCATAAGGAGTCGTAGCAAACGTTGTGCCGAGCAACGCGTTTTTTTCCACGGATAGCTCCGCCCGAAGTTGTTGTTTCACTTCGACATTACGAGGCATGTTCCCGCGGCTTTCGCACCTTCCACTGGCTTGCAGCCCTCACTCGCCACTTCTGGCGAGACGTCCGGTTCGTCAAGTGTTCCGCCAGTACCCATTCTTCTGTCACGCAACGCAATACGTGATTCGCCAGATTTTTCGAACCCTGCCCAAAAGTCTCACCTCATAGTGATACCATCCGGGCCTGGACCTAAGTATCTTGGTTTAGGTCTAGGCTCCAACAACTGCATGCTTGGAACAATGGTTGGCACAAGGGAAAAAAGAGAATCCAGGGAACCTGCGGCGTGCGCTTTGATTTGACCTAGCCTACCAGGCATTGGAGCACGCCAGTGAGCTAACTTGTCTGGAAATTTTCGTGCACCAAGCACGAGATTACCAGAAGAGACGTCGACAGGCAAGCCCTACCAGGAAGCTAATTCTGAAATCAAAAGTGTAGCTCCCTGACGTGAGTTTTCTGTAGCCGCAGACTTTAGTCTGCGCGATCCGTCGCACTCTGAAGAGTGCGGCTACAAAAACTCAGCCCCTCTATACCCAGCGGACCCCCTATGCTAGACAGCAGATGTAGGTCGGATATGTCTCATCGAAGATGAGACTATCCGACATCTCCTTGACAGTCCTAGAATATCGAAGAAACGGATGCCTGGGCCAGGTTTAGGAAGCTGTTGGGAAGTATGCCCAGATGCAGAACCCCCCACACGGTAATCAGCAGTGCCAATCCCGCGCCAAAGGCCACAGGCACTCTCTGGGCCTCGGGCTGCGGCGGGTGCATGAACATTATGACCACGACTCGCAAGTAGTAGTAGACTGAGACAAGACTGTTAAGCACACCGATTATGACCAATCCCACGAAGCCGGATTTCACCGCTGCGCTGAACACATAGAACTTGCCCATGAACCCAGCCGTGGGCGGAAATCCTGCCAACGAGAACATGAATGCGCTCATCAGAATGGCCAAAAGAGGAGATCTGGCGCCGAGACCGGAGTAGTCGTCCAAAGCGGTATTCTCCTCACCCTTGCTTCCCAGGAGAATAACTATGGTGAATGCCCCGATGTTCATGAAGGTATAAGCCAACAGATAGAACAGCGCGCTAGAGACTCCGTTCTCTCCACCTGCCACCAAAGCCACCAAAACGTATCCAGCATGGGCGATGGATGAATACGCCAGCATTCTTTTGATGTCGGACTGGGCGATGGCGATCACGTTCCCCACCGTCATGGTCAGAGCCGACATTATCCAGATGATCATCACCCAATCGACCTGGATGGTCCCGAACGAAAACAGAAACACCCTCAACAGCGCGGCAAAACCCGCCGCCTTGGGACCTGCGGAGATGAGTGCGGTGATAGGAGTGGGTGCTCCCTGGTACACGTCAGGTACCCACATGTGG
>CAYFQZ010000586.1:0-5073 GCA_964345305.1 uncultured Ignavibacteria bacterium
TTATTATGATAGTGACAGTTGCGAGGGGAGAGCTGTCCTTCGGGGCGTGGTTGAAATCTTCCCCTGCAAGAGAGTCATGGAGGACCATTTCTCAGGCGGAAGGAGCTGTTTTGCTGTCGACATAGACAGGTAAAAAGGTACTGTGGGCTTGGGGCTGAACCCGGGCGGGCGTGATTGTGCTCCTACCCGTCCAGAAAAGTTAATCCGCTTTAATGTTTACGGAAGGATCAGTTTAGAAACTACTTTGTCGCAGATGAGGAGGTAGGCCAAAATGAAGATCAGAGCTGTAATGGCTGGCTTGGTGCTCCTGATGCTGATTGTCTGCCCCATCAGCCAAAGCCATGCCGCCAAGAGTCTCCGGCACAATATCCACAACAACCCGGTGGTTGACGAGCATCCCTGGCAGGAGTCCGGGGCCCCATTCGATGACCAATCGATTGTCCCGTTTAAGGCGGGAAGCGTCATCATTGTGATCGGGCCGGTCAAGTTTGCCAGAATAGGCAACCCGTTCCGGATAGAACTGATGCCCATGGCGAACCGGGACCAAGGCGATTTTTCAAGGGGAGAAGGCTCCCAGTAGATAAGCTATGGCAAAGAGTTCCCCAAACCAGACCAGGCTCGCAAACGCCGAGTTCAGCCCGATTCATTCTCTGCTGAAGGAAGGGAATTTCAAGCAGGCGCTGGCAGAGATAAAGGAGCTGGAGAGCAGCAAGAGATTTGACGACTTCTCCGCCGAGGCGGGCGAGCTCAAGTATCTGGGCGCCTTTGCGCTGGACAAGCTGGGACGACCCAAACAGGCTGTCAGCAGGGCTAAAAGGTCTTACGAAATTCTGAGAAACACGGAGAGTAACCGGAAACTGGCCCAGGTCCAGCAGCTTATGGGCAGAATATACGTAAAGCTCGGTGAGCTGAAGAACGCGGAGATCCAGTTCACCGACACCGCATCCTTGTATCGGCGCATAAAAGACCAGAAGGGCATCGCAGAGACCTACAATGAGTTGGCCCGAGTCTGTTTCATACGCTCGGAATTCGGACGGGCGGTCCAATACATAAGGGATGCCCTCGAGTTCTGCCGACGAGCCCGGGATCGACAGATGACAGCTCGTTTGCACGGCAATCTGGGCACGATACTCTCCCTGGAGGACCGATGGGAAGAGGCGCAGGAGAATCTGCTTCAGAGTCTGCGGGCCAGCGAGGCCCTCAACGACCAGCTCAACGTCTGCCAGACACTTCTGTCGCTGGGCAATCTGTGCTGTCTGTTGAGGAGATTCCAGAGCGCGGAGGAGTACCTGGGAAGAGCCTATCGCCTGATCTCGGAAAACGAGTACCTGCGCGAGCTGGCCATATTTCACGAGTATCAAGGCGGCCTGGAGCAGGTCCGGGGTAAACTGGAGTCGGCGGATCAGCATTTCCACGAGGCGATTCGCATCGGCGAGCAGATCGGTCCAAAGGGCGCCATAATCAGCCAGGCTTGCAGGCTCTTAGCCGAGCTGCAGGTGGAAAGAGAGGAACTGGATGAAGCTCTGATCTCCTGTGATAGGTCTCTTGAGGCGTCAAAGGGGATCGGAGAAAGGCTGGAGGAAGCTGCGGTGTACAGGACCCTCGGCCGCATCCATGGCGAGAACGGTGATCCCAACAGGGCCAGGCGCTACTTCGATCAGGCTATACACATACAGGAAGAGGTCGGAGCCAAGTTCGAGCTGTCCCGAACTTACGTCTGCATGATCAGATGCAGCAGCTTCGAGTTCTGGGAGAAGATGAAGTTCCTGGGCCGGGCCGAGGATCTGGCCTCCCGGCTGGATACGCCCTATTACGTGGCCAAGGTCCATGCAGATTTCGCCCAGCTATTCCTCCAGAACGATAAGCAGGCAGCGGCCCAGGAGTTCCTCGGCAAGGCCAAAGGCGTGTTCCAGAAGCTGAAGGAAAAAAGCGATCTGGAGGCTATCTTGGCCCTCGAGAAAGAAATCGACGTCGGTGTGACGCCCCTTCACACCGTCCATCCCGGTGACTCCAACGGGCGGTCGCCCGTTCACATGATCACCCAAGACAAGGCCCTTCTGGGACTACTGGAAAGCGTTCGGCAGGTGAAGGACGTGGACATCAATATCCTGCTGGAGGGTGAGACCGGGACCGGAAAAGACTTGCTGGCCAAGCTCATCCACTACAACAGCAATCGCGGCAACGGCAAACTGGTGGTGGTCACCTGCGCGGCGGTGCCGGAAGGCCTTTTCGAAAGCGAGCTTTTCGGCCACAAGAGGGGCGCCTTCACCGGCGCCGTGGAGGACAAGAAGGGACTGGTGGATGAGGCCACGGGAGGAACCCTCTATCTGGACGAAATCGCCGAGGTTCCTCTCCCGATTCAGGTCAAGCTCCTCAGGGCCATAGAGGAAAAGGAGATCGTGCGCGTAGGAGACGTCAAGTCCAAAAGGGTCGACTTCAGGGTGATAGCGGCCACCAACAGAGACTTAGACGAGCTGCTAAAAGAAGGGAAGTTTCGCGATGACCTGTTCTATCGGCTCAACGGCATCAGGTTCAGGCTGCCGCCCTTGAGAGAGAGAAGGGACGACATCCCCCTGCTGGTGGAGCACTTCCTGAGGAAGTACTGCATAAACGGTGTGGGCCAGAACGGCGCTCCCCAGGCTCGCCGACAGTCAAAAATCCCGTCGCTGGACTCCAAAGTGATGGAGCTTCTTCTCAGGTACGACTGGCCTGGAAACGTGAGAGAGTTGGAGAACGACGTCAAGAGAATGTTCATCGCTTGCAACGGAGAAGGAGAGATAACTGAAAACATGCTGGAGGGAATCTTAGACAAATTCCTCAACGGCGATGGGCCGGAGGAGCCCGGCTCTCTTCTGAAGGAACGTGACAGGTACGAGAAGGAGCGGATAGAGAAGGCTCTGGCCGAGGCCAACAGAGTAAAAGCCCAGGCTGCCCGGCTTCTGGGCATCAACGAGGCGCTTTTGAGGTACAAGATCAAGAAGTTCAAGATAACCGGCCCCTAAGGCAAACCCGAAACGCCCCTGCTCTCCTCTCGCCCAATTCATTGGGCTTTTTATTTGCCCGGCAAATCGACGCGTCGCGTGCCGAGCTGAAGCACCGCCCCCATTTTTGCGCGAGACGGAAAGACTTAAAAGCCCCCCGCCAAGACGGCGGGGGGCTTTCAATTTTGTCCTAGTGTTTGCCTGTGGCAAACTTCGCTTAGAAGTCTGCTGTAAACGAGAGACGGTGATTCTCGCTCAAGAACTCGACCTTCTCCGTGACGTAGGCGTAGTCGAACCTGAACTTGGAGACCTTCAGGCCCATGCCGATGGCGAAGTCCCCGTCATTGAGACCGGCCATCAGAGCGGCAGACCAGTTCTCGGCGAATTCCCACATATACTCTGCACCCATGTACAGGTTGTGGTCGTCCCGATGCCTGGTGGTGCTGTAGTCGATGGGCACCGTCAGGGAGTGATCCTCTCCCAAAGGATAAATGGCCAGGCCGAAGCGAACCGTGGTGGGAACCGTCTGGTTCTCGATTTTGGTGCCGATGTCCTGAACCATCAATCCCAACGAGACCCTGGGATCGACCGCGAACTTGATGCCTGCATCTCCGCCTACTCCAGTGTTGCTGACGTCGTCGATCTTCTGATTGACCACCTTGAAGTTGAACCCGAACGAGAACATCTTCTCCGCCCACTCGTTCTTGAAGGCCCACGTAAGCAGGAACACGTGATTCTGATCCTTGAAGGTGCCCAGATAGTCGTCGCCGATGCTATACTTCGGGATCTCGTCCACCATGGCATTCAGCCAGGAGAAACCGAAGGTTCCGTAGTTGGTCACCTGGGACGGAGTCCAGCCAAAGGCGACGTAGTTGAAGCTCCGGTCCACGGCCATGTCGGCTGCGTACATACCGGTTATGTTGAAACACTTGATGTCGGCCAGTCCGGCCGGGTTCCAGTAGCCCGCCGTCGCGTCATGAGCTTCTGCCACGTGTGCACCTCCCATGGCCAGCGCCCTGGCGCCCACTCCCATCCTCAGCATGGGAAGCATGTGGTTATCGTCAGCCCAGGCACCGGAGAGGCACACCACCGACAGCAGGCAAAAGATCACTAGGAATCTTGCTGTTTTGCTTACCATCTTCCATCTTCTCCTTTCCTTTAGGTCGACAAAGTTTCTTTCTCCTCAGGGTGGGCCCCCTCTCGGGGACCCACCCGTCGAAACTTTATTCATCCTCTCTGAGAACAGTAATCTTTATCACTGCTGTCTTGGTGCCGCCGTTGTCGTCCCTGGCGTGGATGTAGCACAGGTAAGTTCCGTCGGCCACCTCGGTGCCGCCGTCCGTGGTCCCGTCCCACTCGATCTCCTCCAAGGTGTGAGTCACCTCGCCGTTCCGCAGCTGTTTCACGAAATCGCCAGCGAAGTCGTAGATCTTCACCGTCAAGCGGCAGGTCTTACTCAGTCCGGGAACGATGTGAGTGTGACCGTCGTCTCTGTTCGGATCGAACGGGTTGGGATAGTTGTGAGGATCGCCAAAGACCACGTCCTCTCCCTCGGTGACGCAGGATTCTACGGTCAAGTTGCCGGCGTTGTCTCTGATCCGGACCTCAATGGTCATTCCATCAGCATCCGGGGTGTACACCAGAATCCCGCGATCCGTGTCGAGGCTGATCGACTCCTCATCGATGCAATCCAGACCCTCACAAAGCAGGAGGCCATCCTCGTAGAACTCCAGGGTCGACCAATCCACTCCAGACTGGGTATCCTGGATAGTGATCCTGATTTGTCCCCCGGTCGAAGATGTGCAATCCATGGCGACGATCGGGCCGTACGCGTCGACCGTGTAGTACCGCCAGAAGGCATCCAGCCGGTTACCCACGCAGTCAGCCACACCGCCTAAGTATCCATAGTACTGGGTGTTCGGGCAGTCGTTATAGCACTTCCAGTCCGGTCCACCATAGACGTAGACGTGCAGATAACCACCATCCCAGTTGTCAAACGTCAAGTCCAAGCAAACGGTGGTGTCGTCCATCCACTCGAGCTGGTCCGGCATGATCGTGGCAATGTAGCCATGGTTGCTTGGATCAGGGTTCC
>CAYFQZ010000587.1:0-2696 GCA_964345305.1 uncultured Ignavibacteria bacterium
GTTAGTGCTTCTTCATACTTGCAATATACCGTCGTCCCCCAGGACATGTTCATTACGTCAGCACCATTATCCGCTCCATAGTAGATGGCTGCTATCAGGGCTTTCTGATCTAAATGTCCCATTGCTGGATTCCAACCTTTGGCCGGCATGATCCTGCAGTGCCAGGCGGTGCCGGCTCCCCCGCTGATGTTGTTCGTGCTTGCAGCTAATATGCCAGCCACAATAGTGCCGTGACTCTGGGTCGAATCATTCGCCGGATCGCGATCGCCCAGCGGATGCTCGTCCCTGTCGCCGAAATCCCACCCAATGAGATCATCCGGGTAACCGTTGGAATCATCATCAGCGTCATTCAGGTCGCCGGGATCCAACTCCCATCGACCCTCAACAAGCTCTATGGTGTGCCCATCTTGGTCGTAGTCTTCCGCGAGGTTCTGCCAGATCTTGGAGACTAAGTCCGGATGCCGCCAGTCGACCCCTGTATCAACCACCTGAATCAGAACCGTCGAATCCCCTTTCTCTATGTCCCAGGCGCCCTCCGACATCATGTGATCCATGTTGTGCGCCCACTGGTACTTGCCGGGGTCGCTTTCTCTGAATGGATAGAGACTGTCATTGGGAACTGCATCCAGCTCTACGAAATGATTCGGCGTTGCGAATTTGACGTGGATGTCCTCCTCGTAGGCATCGGCAATGGAATCCATGTCGGACGCGGTCGGAAAGACCAGGAGATGGTAGCCTTGAGCAGAATGGGCCTTCCCTTTGTAGATTCTATCCATAGACTGACAGTCATGGACAGCATTCAGGCTATCAAAGGAACTCAACCCAGTCACCACATTGCTGTCTTGATCCTTCGACACGCTCACTGGCCAGTAATCGCTTTCGATGTAGACAATTAGTTCCCCGGGCACGTAGTCCTCTGCCAGAGCTTCAGCTGAGACGGACACCAGCGCAGCCACGATCAGTGCCACGCTAGATAAGTGGAGCCGGTAACGTGTGTAGTGTAACATATCCGACACCTCCTCTCTGATTAGAAGTTGCGTCCATTGGAACAGACAGAATGCAGAACACGATATCGGAAGTATGCTTAAACTTGGCTGAAGCTACCCTTGGCTGAAAGTATCTTTCCATGAGTGACGGGTGATGCCAGGCGTCACCTGTCTTCGGGTAAGGAGTACACTGAATACTGGAATTCTGCATCGTTCCGTGTGGCGAAGGCACCGCCCGTAGAATCCGAACAAAGACTGCCCTTTGAAAAGGTAGTTGAGCAAGGATATTACGTCTGCTAAGGTCAGCTGTTCGTCGCAGTTGAAATCATAGTCCTCCAAACACGATGGAGCGGGGCCTCCCTTGTAAAGGTAGTTGAGTAGAAAGACCACGTGGCCTATATCATAAGGGTCCCTCACAGCGTAGTAATAGACCTCGTCGGAATCAAACATTACGGGCTCGCCCTTGCACCCTGCAAACAGCAGGTGACCAATCTCGTCTGAGTCAAGGTGGAAAGCCAGCCGATGACTTATGGAAAAGTCGTAGTCGTAGTTCTCGCCTACGATCTCGCGTGAAGTCCATCCCTGTTCGTCCCTGTGGGAATAGCAGATGCACCAACCACAGGTGTTACCATCGGCCCCCGTCCAGACCAAGTGTACATCTTCCTCCGGGCCAAACGCGATCACGGACCCGCATCCCATATCCGAAACCAACTCAGGACTTCCCCAGTGGCTGGCACCGGCAGGCCGACAGTAGTAATAAAGATAACGAGGACCACCCCAGTAGTTGTATCCCTCAATCACCATGTGTAGATTATCGCCCCGATCTACCTTGAAGTCTATAAGGTACCAGTACACCGTGGGAAGCCGGCTGAGCGTATCTGCTGTCCACGTGGTACCGGCCAAGGCGTCATTGCTCAGGTGATAGACATTGCCAACGCCCCACATGACGTGCGCGACGCCGTCTTCTTCCACTTCAATCCACGGATTGATTCCCAAGAACCTTCCTCCGGAGAAGAACACTACCTGGTCTACCCAATCACCGCTGGCATTTGTGGAATACACGATCTGGCTGAAATAGTCGCTTAACAACGTGTCATAGTATGTTGTCATCCAGAGCAGATGCGCATTGCCGAGAGAGTCTACGGCTATGGAAGGGGACCGCTGACGGTAACCGCCATAATCGCAGGAATCGACTCTGGTGAATTCCCAGGTGCCTTGAGCATTGTTTCCATAGTACAGCTCTCCCGAATCCGTCGGGGTACTGTGGAAATAGCGGATGAGCGCTACGTGAGCTATGCTTGAGCCGGGATCGACATCCATTGCGCAGGCGTATGCTTTGCCATCCCCAAAACTCAACTCCTCCGGCGGACTCCACTCACCGTGCTTGAGCTTCGACGTAAACAGGATTTTGCCCTCGCTGTAACACAGGTACAGTCCGTCGCAACTGTCAATCCCGGACGATTCTCTTGGCAGTACGGTAGTCCAGGTGTTAACTGTCACCCTCTGCATCTGAGCGCCCTCCCACTGGGCGTGGACGCAGATAGCCAAAGAGAACAACACCACTGGCACGCCGAACCGGATCAGCCTAATTCTGCGCACGTTCTTCTCCAGGAAGACAAGAAGTTCTTCAATCGGCTTTAACTCTACACTGCCTACTCCTCATCCCCAACAGTGTAAAACACTCTCGCTTTTGCCTTGACGCCCTGAGGG
>CAYFQZ010000588.1:0-4314 GCA_964345305.1 uncultured Ignavibacteria bacterium
GGACGGCGTGGAGACTCGAGACCTTCTGGGAGGTCTGAGAAGAGTGTCTGGAGGCATGAACGTGGCATCCTCCAACATCGAGTAGATCTCGGTGGTGGCCGTAGGATTCAACAACCAGTATGGCAACGTTCAGTCGGCGGTGATAAACATAGTCACCCCGGAGGGCTCCAGCAAGATCACCCAGGGCTACTTTGAGTATCAAACCGACGATTTCGGCAGCCCCAAGTTGAACAAGTACTCCCGAAACAGTGATCGGGTGGAGTTCAGCCTGAACGGACCGGATCCCTTCTTCACCACCCAGTTTCTTCCTGCCATCGGAATCAAGTTTCTGGGAGAGAAGCTGGCTTACTACTTCAGCGCCATCACCTATAAGACGGACACCTATCACGACGTAAACCAGTTCGCCACGGCCGTATCCCAGAAGAAATACCGCGTGGATCGGCTCTTGGGGTTCGACATTCCGGAACGGATGAGCAACGACTATTCCATGCTTCTGAAGCTGACCTACAAGGCCTCGGCCGACAAAAAGCTGGTGTTTTCGAACAAGCGAAATTGGGAGCGCTATTCTTTGTATTTCGACCCGTCCGGTGGGGATCCCTTGAAGGAGACCAGAGGGGCGGTGAACATATGGCAGTATCGTTATACGCCATCCACCATACCCCAGGTGGAGGCCGAGAATAACTCCGTGAGTCTGAAACTGAACCATCAGGTCTCGAAGAACACCATGTACGAGGCCCAGTTCAGTCGATACTATACCAGTTACTTCCAGAGACCGGGTGATCCCAACAACCCCGGGGGAGGACGGAATCCCGGTGATTTTACCCTGATCGAGCATTGGGAGCGTTTCACCCCCAGTCAGGACGCCAATTTCAACGGGGTATGGGACGATGCCGAACCCTACCTGGACGTGAACGAGAACGGGCAGTATGACATGGGAGAACCCTTCCAGGACGTCAACAAGGGCAAGAACGGCAGGTGGGATCCGGGCGAGCCGTTCATCGACTGGGACGGCAACGGTCTATTCGACGTCTGGGACACCTTCTACCCGAGCATCCATGATCTCCCGGGAGAGGGAAGGTGGAACGATGCAGAGAGATTCGACTGGGACAGTGACGATCCCGACGATCCCGAAGACGGAGTGGACGGGCCCGACGGCAAGTTCAACGAGTGGAAACAGCCTCAGGCCTGGGGTACTACGGGTATCGACTTTGCCGAGCCCTACGTGGACGGCGACGTGAACCTGGGCGAGCCGTACATCGACATCAACAAGAATGGCATGTACGACTACGGAATAGACAAGGACCACCAGGACCTGAACGCCAACGGGAAATATGACGGCCCCAACGATGCCTGGACGCCCGGGGTGCCCTTTGTCGACAGGAATGGCAACGGGGTGTTCGATTATCCCAACGGAACCTGGGATCCCGGGGAGTTTTACGTGGATTTGAACCAGAACGGCCAGTGGGACGGAGTGGACGGTTTCTATGATCGAGGGAACGAGAGGCGGTCATATTATCATCACAGGCAGTCCACCATGCTCACCTTCAGGATGGACCTCACCAGCCAGTTGAGGAAAGAGCATGAGATTAAGACCGGGCTGATGGTTGAGAGGATGAAGCTCACCTTTGCGGATCTGCGTTATCCTTATTACACCTATGATGGTCCGCCGGACGAGGGTCCCTGGCCGAACCGGGGCGCCTTCCGCGACTTCTACACCCGCCGTCCGGTTCGAGGAGCCTTCTACCTAAGGGATAAGATAGAATATGGTGCCATGATAGCCAACCTGGGATTCCGATACGATTTCTTCATCCAGTCCGGTGACATCAGAGCCATGAAGCCGGAGGAGACTCCCACCGAAGAGGAGCCCATGGACACCCGGGCCAAACTCTCTCCCCGCATCGGTGTCTCCTACCCCATCACCGACAAGGCCAAGGTCTACTTCAACTACGGACACTTCTATCAGCTGCCGGAACTGCACTGGATGTATATGCAGAAGACTCAGACCGGGGTGGCACAGTATGGCAATTACAACCTGGACTATATGAAGCAGATTCAGTATGAGCTGGGAGTGGACTATGCCATCTCCTCCAATTATAAAATGACCCTCTCCGGCTTCTACAAGGATTACTTCGGTCAGTTGAACACCGACGTGCTCAAGATCGGGCCCAAGGAATTTGACTATTGGGCCAACAGCGACTATGGACGAGCCCGGGGCCTGGAGGCGGAGCTGGAAAAAAGATACGGAGGCTTTATCTCGGGATGGGTAAACTACCAGTACGCCTTCGCCTACGGCAAGAGCTCCTCCGAGGCATCCAACTACTATGCCAGATTCCGTGCGGGAGAGATTCCCATTCAGGAGTTCCCCCTGGACTGGGACGTCAGGCATCAGATCACCATGAATTTCTCTTTGAGGGTACCGGAAGACGAGCATCCCAGGCTGTTCAACTTCAAGCTGCCTGATAACTGGACCGTCAACCTGACCTGGCAGTACAACAGCGGATTCGCCTTCAGCCCGGACAAGAATTTCCCCGGGCTGCATCTGGGCCTTTTGGAGGAGCCGCTCCCCAATTCCGAGCGGATGCCGCCTTACAGCAACGTGGATGTGAGATTCAGCAAGGACTTCAGCATCTGGAAACTCAATTACTCCTTCCTGGTGTGGGTCACCAATCTCTTCGACGAGAGGAACGTTGCCAGAGTCTACGGGGCCACCGGACGCCCGGATACCGGTCAGAATTACTTTAATGAGGCATACAACGCTAACGTCGTATACGAGGGCAGGGAGATAGAAAAGAATCCGCTTCATTACAGTGCTGGCAGGAACATCAGACTGGGTCTGTCGGTCAACTTCTAAGACCAGAGTCGCCGACTTCGCTTAGGATCGCCCAAGAAGGGTTCCCGGCCAGGATGAAGGCCGCCCAACCCACGCGATCTGAGGTGAAGAGGAAAACGAGATAAGGAGACGTTGATATGAATAAGATCAAGCTTGCCACCAAACTCTTGTTGCTGGCAGCGGTCTTGCTTTGGTGCTTCAGCGCTTCTGCTGCGCTTGCCAGAAACGTGAAGTGGGAGGATGCCAAGGAGAGGCAAAGCGAGTTGGATCGGTTGCGCACGGGCAAGATAACGCAAACCCTGCCGAATGCCCAGCAGAGAACGCACCGGGTTGGTCTGATGAACCTTTGCGTGACCAACTGGGGATTCTTTGGCAGCCAGACCAGAGAGTTGATGGAGTCCAAGGGTGGCTGTTTCAATCCCGAGCCGGATAGAGAGGTGCCGGCCCCCTCGTGTGAATATCCTCCGGGTTCGGAACTGGAGTATCTCTTCCAGGGAGGATTGTGGATTGGCGCCCTGGTGGATGATTTCCCTTACACCAGCGTGGGCTGTGACGGCTGGTTCTGGATTCACGAGTTCTGGCCCGACGCTGGCGAAGAAGGTGCCATACGGGAGAGAAGCACCAGGCCGAACGCGTCCTGCTACTCGCCGGACGCCATCTCCGAGCAAGACATAATCGCGGTCTTCACCGATACCTCGGCCGACATTCCGCTTTCCCCGGACCAGCGTGACGACTGGGACAACCGAAAGCACTTTCCTCTGGGTCTTCAGATCACCCAGCAGAGTTATTCCTGGAGCTACGAATATGCCGAAGATTTCGTGTTGATTGACCTGTTCGTGAAGAATATCGGCGTCAAGAGGATAAAGGATATGTACATGGGCCTTTACGTAGACGCTGACGTAAATCACTCGGAGGAGAACCCCTATGGGGAATTTGGGGCCCAGGACGACATCTGCGGATTCCGGGAGGTGGTGACCTCTCCCAAAGGGGATTGCTCCGATACGGTGAACCTGGCATGGATTGCCGACAACGACGGCTCCAACAAGCAGACCATCTTCACCGTGAAAAGCCCCATCGGCGTGACCGGAACCCGTGTGGTCAGGTCACCCAAGCCGGGACTGGACTACTCTTTCAACTGGTGGATATCCAATATGGCGGGGCATCCCAAGGACTGGGCTCCCTGGAAGCAGGAGAATCAGGAAAGATGGGCTGAGGAGAATTGCTATGAGCCGGGCAAGAACACGTTTCCGGACAACGTGCTGGGGACTCCGGGCGGCGATTGCTCCAAGTACTTTAACATGTCCAACAACGAATTCGATTACGACCAGATCTTTGCCTGCACCTGGACCGAGGTTCATCCGGACGAAAGGTGGCTGGAGCCTAGTCCGGAGTGCGGCAATCTGGCCAACGGATACGACACTCGCTATCTTTTGTCATTCGGGCCTTTCGATCAGATCGCTCCGGGCGAATCGTTGATCATTACC
>CAYFQZ010000589.1:0-2149 GCA_964345305.1 uncultured Ignavibacteria bacterium
CCGCCCAATTGCTTAACTTTCTGCGGCGTTAACCCAATGTGTCCATGAACAGGGATGCCGGCCTTTGAGATTGCTTCAGCAGTTTTTGCAATGTGCACCCCTCCCTCAATTTTTACTGAGTCCACGCGGCCCTCTTTTACCAGCCGACCGGCATTCCGTACAGCCTCCTCTACACTTGCCTCATAAGTCATGAATGGCATGTCCCCTACCACCATGCACCTCTCTCGTCCCCTGGTCACAGCTTTACAATGATGAATCATTTCTTCCATAGTCACTGGTATGGTATTGGGGTAGCCCAACACGCTCATTCCGACCGAATCACCGACCAAAATCATGTCGACACCAGCATGGTCGGCGAGTCGCGCCATGGGATAATCCCACAGGACCACGCGTGTAACTTTCTCTCGCCGCTGTTTTTTAGAAAGAAGATAATCTATTGTCACCTTCGGCGTACTTCTTTCCATGTTTTTTGCCTCCAAGCCTGCAAAGTAAAGGACATCACCTCCATCTGCCCAATTTTGACCTCGATACGAATGAACGTGCTCTCTCTTTGAAATCCATCCATGGGCCCCACTTCCACCACCACAACGGAATCCGAGAAGTCCGTGGCTACCTACCTTCCGGAATCTTTTCCTTTCCCGCCATCGTGGGGTCATGCATCGGAATGATAATGTCCGCCAACTTCTTGACGCGCACAGCGCTTTCATAAGCCTGCAGCATGTCGGTGTGGATCCCAGGCGGAATTACTTCAGGGATACGATCCGTCACCCAGGCTTGGTTCTTCTGGGGAGCGAAGTTCTCCCGCGTGCAACAGAAGCCAGTAATGATCGCCACCCCGGCGCTCGTTGATACAGCAACCGACTGACACCCCGGGGTGTGCCCCGGGGTGAAGAGCAGCTTAATCCCAGGGAACAGCTCGACATCGCCATCCACGATCTCAAAAGGGAGGTCTTCAAACAACTGCCGCTGATAAACGCCGGCATACAGTGGATGAGGGTCGAAGGCGAAATCAAGCTCCTTTCCCTGAACTACGAATCTCGCCCTGGGCAAGCCCTTGGAGTTCGCACAGTGATCGTACATGAGGTGGGTTTGGATGACGGTGGTGATATCCTCCGGGCCCAATCCCACGAGCGCCAAAGCATCTTCGAAGCCCATCACATGTTTTACGGGTTCAAACCTGAGATCTGACATGACTTCAGCCGAGCCGCTCGTATCGACCATGACCGGCTCGGCCCCGCCGATGATAACATAAAAGGGGCACGGAACCCATATCCTCCTTCCGTAATCACGAAGGTAGGTCAATCTGCCCGCTTCAATAGCCAGATGGGAAGGAACCAATGGGTATATGGTATGTGGCATGAACTCTCCTTTCAGAGATCGTAGGTTAAAACTATCAAACATGCATTTCGAGATCTTTTCCTTGAGGACGGTTACATAGCCCGTTCATCGGAAAAGACTGCCCTGATAAACCCTACTAGCCCGTGAGGAACGCTCTCAATGGACAATAAATACACAAATCCGCAAGAGATTACAATCCATCGTGCCTTCGCATGAACTGTTTATCGCCTTCCCTACTGATCTGCGAGCTCTATAGTCAATCTGAGATTCTTTTTCGAAATAGCTTTGACTCCATTTACCGTACTGTGGTATAAGAGGCCAGCCGTCGACATTCCAACCTATGAGAGGGTTCCAATGGATAAGATTTTCAAGAACGGAAATATTCTGACCATGGAGGAAAAAACTCCCAGAGCCCAGGCCTTAGCCGTTCAGTTCGGCCGCATCTACAAGGTTGGGAAGACAGCCGAGATTGAGAAACTGGCTACACCCGAAACGGAGGTTTACGACCTGAAAGGCCGAACTATGCTTCCGGGTTTCATCGATGCCCATAATCATTTCTGCCTTTACGCGTTGCTCACTGACCAGGCGGACTGTAGGCCGGCAGCTGGATGTGTTCGAGGCGAGGACGTGGTGGAAGCCTTGCGCGCTAAAGCGGCAAACACGCCACCCGGTCAATGGGTTATGGGCTGGGGGTATGCACCCTATTTGCTCGACGATAAGAAAGATTTAACCAGGGAGGATCTGGACCATGCAACAAAAGAGCATCCCGTCTGCTTGGTCCACGTTTCTGTGCACGGTGCCGTTGTCAACA
>CAYFQZ010000590.1:0-2151 GCA_964345305.1 uncultured Ignavibacteria bacterium
GATCAGGTTAGTGCCGAACTGGGTGAACTCTGACAAAACGAACCTGTGAACGCCTTCGCCGATGGAGGTGAGCAGCACCACTGAGGCGATGCCCACAGCAATGCCAAGAGCAGTCAGAAAACTTCGCATCCGCTGGGAGAACAAAGCCCCGAGCGCCAACTTTACGGAATCATTAATGAGCATGACTGAGAATCGCGTCCCATATTAAACTCGTCTCGGAGATAAGGCCTCCACGGGGTCAAGTTTTGCCGCCCGTCGTGCAGGCCCTACCCCAAACACCAGACCGGTCAACAGCGAAATGCCGACAGCCGCCCCCGCGGCCCAGGCCGGAATCTTGATTGGAAAGCTGGGAAAGACGCGCGCGAGCGCCCAGGTGCCGAAAAATGCCAGGATGAGGCCGAAGATAGAACCGATCAGGGACAGAATGGCTGATTCGGCCATAAACAGCCGGAGGATCTGGCTGCCCGGCGCACCGATCGCCTTGAGCAGCCCGATCTCGGTGGTGCGCTGTGAAACGGCGATCAGCATCACGTTCATGATCAGAATGCCGGCCACCGCTAGACTGATGATGGCAATGCCGGCCACACCCAAAGTCAGGGCTGTGAAAATACGGTCAAAGGTGGAAAGCAGGGCATCCTGGGTTACCACGGTAATGTCCTCTTCGCCTTCATGCCGCTGGCGGATAATGCTCAAAATTGCGTTCTTGGCCTTCGGAATGACATCGCGACTATTAGCCTGTGCCACAATTCGAAACAGTGAGGAGGTATTAAACAGGGCCTGGGCAGAGGCTACGGGTACAACGACCACGTCCCCCATGTCCAAGCCCAGGGACTGACCCTTTTTGGCCAGCACGCCGATCACACGAAAACGGCGGTCGCCAATGCGGGCCCACTCGCCAAGGGGAGATTGATTCCCAAATAGTTCCTTTTTGAGCTTATACCCCATCACACACACTGCCGCGCCCCGGGTGGGATCACCAGAAGGAATAAACCTTCCCTGAGCCATGGAGAGATCACGAATTTCAAACAGCTCGGAAGTGGAACCGAGGATAGTAACCTCCCGATCTCGATACCTCCAGGAGACCGGCGCAGAACCGACCGTAATCGGCGCAATGCGGCGGATGGCGGAACTGCGCCTCAGCGACAGGGCGTCTTCCAGCGTAAGGTCGCGTGGCGTCTCCCCCAACACTGGGGGATGGCCACCAGTTGTTTCAGACCGGCCGGGCAACACGATCAGCAGATTGGTACCCAGGGCGCTGAACTCGCCGGTTACATACCGGCGGGCGCCTTCTCCCAATGCGGTAAGAAGGATTACCGATGCCACTCCTATGGACATGGCCAGAATCATCAAAAATGTTCGGGTCGGGTAGCTCGACGTAGCCCGCATGCTGAACCGAATGACATCCTTGGTTCTCATTTTCTCACGAGGCCACCGTATCCTCTGAGATTCTTCCGTCCACGAGCTGTAGTTTCCGGAATGCCCGTCTACCCAGATCTGGATCGTGGGTCACCATGATCAGGGTAATCCCTTCCTTGTTCAGCTGTTCCAGGCTTTGGATGACCTCTGTGCCCGAAGCACGGTCCAGGTTGCCGGTCGGTTCGTCGGCGAGGATGACACGGGGTAGAATGATCATGGCGCGCGCAATGGCAACGCGCTGGCGCTGTCCCGCGGATAGCTGGTGCGGGCGGTGTTTTGCCCGCTCACTCAGGCCGACCGCTGACAAGGCAGCCTGGACGCGGGACCGGCGTTCCGTTGGATCCACGGCAGCCAGGATCAGTGGTAATTCAACATTTTCGGCAGCAGTGAGGCGAGGCACCAGATGGAAAAATTGAAAGCCAAAACCGACCTTGTGGCGACGCACCGATGCCTGCTGGTCATCGGTCAGATCGGTTGTGTCCGTGTCGTCCAAACGGTACATGCCGTTGTCCGGTCTGTCCAGAAGACCAATGATATTGAGCAGGGTCGATTTTCCCGAGCCGGAAGGACCCATGATGGTGATGTATTCTCCAGCATCGACCGTCATGTTCACGTCGCGGAGGGCGTGAACTGCCTCGCCTCCTACCTGAAACACCCTCTCGATGCCAACTAATTGAATCATGGCTCCTCTTTGGCCAATACTGCGTGTGCTCCGTCTTTCACACCGGGGCGATC
>CAYFQZ010000591.1:0-6475 GCA_964345305.1 uncultured Ignavibacteria bacterium
CCCATGCTGCGAACCCGAAGGGCGTATTTTTGTAATCGGTACCCGCTATCATCATTTGGACCTCTATGGACATCTGATCCGCAATGAATACGAGAAAAAGCACCAGATTATCCCAGCTATCTATCCGGATGGCTCAACACCCTGGCCAGAGAAATTCTCACTTGAATGGTTAGAGGAACGTCGCCGCCAGGCAGGATCGATCATCTTTAATGCCCAGTATCAGAACGATACCTCGCTCATGAAGGGACACATCTTCATGGAGGAGTGGTTTCGATTTTATGAGCAACAACCCGATTGGGACTCAATGCACTTTTTTGTCGGCTGTGACCCAGCCGCGACTAAACGAGAGGCACTTCTCTCCCGAAACAAGACCGATACGGATTGGTGGACGATAGTGGTTGGTGGTAGGCCGTGCAATGCCGGCAATTATGACGCAGAGATCTATTTAAAGGAGGTTTGGCGGGCAAGATGTACGAAAGAGGAGTATCTGCAAAAGTTGAAGGACCTCAACGAATATTACAAACCTCTCAAAGTAATGATCGAAACCGTTGCGGCCCAGGAGTATCTCGCTCAAGATGCTGAAAAATTCATGCCTGTGGAGCGCATTGACCGGACAAAAGATAAAATCGCCAGAGCTTATTGGCTTCAAGCGTTCTTTGAGAATAGGCAGATCCTATTTCCGGATAAGTCATTGATCGGGGACTATTCAACTTGGCAAGCACTCCTAGATGAGTTTTTATTATTTCCTCAGGCAGAACATGACGATCTGTTCGACGGACTCCAGACCATGATGGAAGGAGCGTTATCGGTACGCTCGTATTCTGATAAATCCTATGCTTGCATAGGTAAGTCGCTGAGGGACTATGAGGATGACTTCTTCTATCTATCAGATATTGATAGAGGGGATCTATTTTATTGATCTTTATAGTCTTACCTCCTCGCCTACGACAATTTCATTACTTGCCGTCTAATGGCCTCCCTGATAATATCTATATCGCAACGGAGAGATTGATTTGCAGCCTGCCCGAGCATCCTTTCCCAGAAGTCTGAGAATATAAAACACTGAGCCACCGTATCCGACAGCAGTTGGGAAACCAGGTAGATATTTGTGGCTTATATGGACCCTAAGGATAGTAAAAGCTTTTATGCAGAAACCATATAAGCAGTAGTAAGCTGGACTGAGGAAGTGATGAGCGAATGGCAAAGCAGGGAAGAAAAGGGGCGAAGATCGCATCCAAACCTGCGAGGTCGGAGAATACTTGGACCGGATTTGCGTTCCTTCTGAATCTAGGCAAACTTGAGGGTGCGCGATCATTCACCTTGGCTCCTGGACATCGTGTGCGTCGGGCTACCGAGCGTGAGATTGCTAAAATCCGCGAAGCATTGACCAGATTCGGCTCAGACCCCATGCAAAGTATCTGGAGCGTTTTTGAACGTGAAGTCATGCGAAGTGGCAAGATCCGGGCTCTGCCGCGTAAGAGGTGGAGGTATTATGTGGTTGAGTTCAAAATGGCGGGCAAAGTGCAAGCCACACTCATGGACTCAATGATACTAGCACCTACCGAGCTTGGAATCGGTTTCAGAATAGCCTATTTCAAGGGAACAGAGTCACTGACGTGGGACGGGGCTCAATTAGTTCATGAACTGCACAGGGCTAGATTCGGCCAGAACTTCTTTCAAACATTGAACAAGCAAGCGGTGAGGCAAATCCGTGATATATACTCGAAGCTCAGCGCTCACGACCATGAGATCATAAACTTAACCAGCACAATCAATCAATTGCGAGACCTGAAATCGATGCGTCACGACTCGCCACTCCGATACCTCGGGTACTTCGCCATTATTGAATCGATTCTAACTCATGCACCGAAGAGCACTGACCCCTACGATTCCATTACGCGTCAAGTGTACACAAAAATGGCCCTTTTAAATCGTCGCTTTGCTGTGAGCCTACCATACAAGGCACACTTCGGCGGTGTAAGTCCCAAGAAGGTGTGGCAGTCCCTGTACGCGTATCGAAGCGCGATCGCTCACGGAAGCTCTCCGGACTTCAACAGTACTCAACGAAAGATAATAGGAAACAAGGACGCTGCGCTTGACTTCGTGAGGGTGGCAACACTCTCACTTGTTCGACAAGTTTTGTATGAACCGGCATTCATAAAGGATCTTCGTGACTGCTGAGGTTCACCTAGGCCGCTAAAGCTGACGGCCCGGGCCTGTCATGCCGGCTGCAGGGTACGCGTCGCTTCAGGTTCGGCCCGCAGCTTAGCGCCATACCGTTAACCTGGAGAAAAACAAAAACGGCTCATGTCGAGGAAGCGACTGAACCAGTACAAGGGCAAGCTTGATCCCGGCCAGATAGCCGAAGGCATGAATGCTGCCCTCGACAACGCAAAGCGCCTGGCCGCTGCAGCGTCTCTTCTTCTTGATCACGGAGACTACGCTCTGGCGGCTGCGCTGTCCGCGCTTTCCATCGAGGAGTCAGGTAAGCTAACGGTCTTGCGCTCTTTGGCAGTTGCCCGTGACGACAAGGAGGTAGTCGAGTGTTGGCGGGAGTATCGTTCCCACACGAAGAAGAACGTGATGTGGCCGTTCCTCGACCTCTTTGCGAAGGGCGCGCGCCGTTTGGATGACTTCGCTCCCCTCTTCGACAAAGAAGGAGAGCATCCCTTCCTCTTGGATCAAGTCAAGCAGATCGGTTTCTACACTGATTGTCTGGGCAAAGCTCACTGGTCGGTTCCAGAAGCTGCCGTAGACCAAGAACTGGCCAAGATGCTCGTTGATACGGCCAGCATCCTCGCAAAGCACCGCACGGTCACTCAGACCGAGATTGATCTGTGGATCAAGCACGTGGGTCCGGTATGGAAAGGCCCCAAGGAACTCATGGAACACGGCTTGGCCCAATGGTACAAAGAAATGCAAAACCAAGGTTTAGCGGAGAAGGGACCGAATGCAATGGAGGAATTCATCCTGCGTGGGGTGCGGGCGTCCTGCCCACCAGACGATACAGAGGAGACGGTCTAACAACAGTGTCGAGCCGACGCGGAAGACCGCGCGGCTCACACCGAGCGTTAGCGAGGCGAGATACGATTCGACAAGAAAAGCAAGCACTTCTGCATTGGAATTATTTCGCTGCACTTGAGTCCGATGTTTTGCGGCTATCCCGATTTGTTGAGCTGGACAAGCGTAATTATTCAACGTATTCGATTGAAATGGTTCGATTGTATCTTGCAGCATGTTCTGAGGTGGATGTGGTTGCTGGTCTGTTGTGCGATGCCGTCGATCCAGAGGCCGGGGCGGACAAGATTCACCAATATAGAGCGCTGTTACGAACTCCGTTTCCGGAAATTGAGAAAACAGAAGTTCTCATTCCCCGCTACGGGCTGAGACTGCGCCCGTAGTCGAAGTGGAAGCAGGATGAAACGCCTCGGTGGTGGTCGGAGCACCAACTTGTTAAGCATCAGCGTGGCGAGAACTTCAAATTAGGAAACCTCCATAACGTGCTCAACTCGGTGGCTGCGTTGCTGGTTATGACGATTGTGTACTTCCGAAAAACGTCAGAAGAGCGAAGGTTGCGCCCAATACCGGTCCTTTTTACGCCGGCAAGAGAAATGGCTTATGTGTGCCCTGTTGCTGGGGGAGATATGGCGCTGGTAATTGAAGACGTAGCTAGCTAACACGCCGTATATGGACTCCTCATGCAAGAGGTTTCTTTTAGGGTGGTGACGCGGGTCAGACTGTGGCCCTCAAGCGGCGCAGCTTTATCACAAAGATGCTATCGTGGGGTGATTAAAAGGCAAGACAGGCAGCCAACAACACATTTAGACGGGCTTGGGCTTATGCATATTGATTGACCCAGCGATCCCGTGCAAGATAAAAGCTTATAACAGCGATAATTCCACGATGAGCCATTCTCAACATGCATTGGAAAGGAGAGCGAATGGCCGCGAATAACAACGACCTTGAACGCCGCTTGTGGGATGCGGCGGACGAGCTCCGGGCCAACTCCAAACTGAAGGCCTCTGAATATTCTATCCCCGTCCTAGGGCTTATCTTCTTACGTTATGCTGATCAACGGTTCACGCATGCCGAAAAGAAACTCACCGGGCAGAAAACAGGGCGACGAAATATCGGTCGTGAGGACTACCATGCTCAAGGGGTTCTATATTTGCCTGAAAAAGCGCGATTCTCGTCACTCCTCAAGCTCCCCGAAAGTGCGGACATCGGCCAGAGGATCAACGAGGCCATGCGTGCCATTGAAAAAGAAAATCCCGATCTTAAAGATGTTTTGCCGAGGACTTTCAATCTTCTAGACAATGCCACACTCATTGAGCTATTGAAGCTTATGTCCTCGATACCGATGGATATTGAGGGAGATGCTTTCGGCAAAATCTACGAGTACTTTCTTGGGAACTTCGCCATGAGTGAGGGGCAGAAAGGTGGCGAGTTTTTTACTCCAACCAGCATTGTGAAACTTATTGTCAACATTATAGAACCTTTCCATGGACGCATTTTTGATCCGGCATGCGGATCGGGAGGTATGTTTGTTCAAAGCGCCCGCTTTGTGAAGGAGCACAAGGCGAATCCAGATGCCGAAATAAGCATATTTGGACAGGAGCGAGTATCTGAAACCGTACGCCTGGCCAAAATGAACCTCGCTGTGCACGGGCTTAGTGGCGATATCCGTGAGGGAAACACATACTATGAGGACCTACACAAGAGTACCACCGGGGGTGGCAGGTTCGACTTTGTTATGGCGAATCCACCTTTTAACGTAGACCGGGTGGACAAGGAGCGCCTCAAGGATGATGCACGCTTCCCCTTTGGTATGCCAAGAGTGGATAATGCCAATTACCTTTGGATTCAGATATTCTATAGCGCCCTGGATGCAAGAGGCCGGGCTGGCTTCGTAATGGCCAACTCCGCCTCCGATGCCCGTGGCTCAGAGCTTGAGATTCGGGAGAAGCTCATAAAAGAACGCGCGGTGGATGTAATAGCCGCTGTTGGCTCGAACTTTTTCTATACGGTAACACTTCCGTGCACGCTTTGGTTCCTCGAACGAGGGAAGCGCGATACTGATCGTGCTGATAGCGTGCTCTTCATCGATGCTCGTCACATCTATCGCCAAATCGACCGTGCACATCGCGAGTGGACGCCTGAGCAAGCGGAGTTCCTTGCCAATATCGTTCGCCTTTATAGGAGTGAGGAACCGGAGGATCTGCACGGAGGTGGAACATTACTGGCCGAAAGATTTCCTGATGGCAAGTACACTGACGTACCGGGACTATGCAAGGTAGCCAAGACTGAGGAAGTCGAAGCGCGGGGATTTAGCCTCAATCCTGGTCGTTATATAGGTGTTGCTGACAGTGAAGAGGATCACTTCGATTTCTTCGAGCGGCTGGAAGAATTTAACGAGGAGCTCAAAGCACTGAACAGCAGAGCACGAGAGTTGGAGGAACAAATAGCAAAGAATGTGAAAGAGATAATGGAGAAGATCAAGTGAGTTATCCGGACTTGATTTCTATTGGGGAACTCGAGAAAAAAGGTGCAATTATCGAGATCCAAGATGGGAATCACGGTGAGAAACATCCGAAGAGCGGCGACTATGTTATCACAGGAGTGCCATTTATTATGGCTAATAACCTTGATGATGGTCGAGTTGATCTATTCGGGTGTAAATTTATCTCGAAGGAACAAGCTGATTCTCTGAGGATCGGCTTTGCTAGGACGGGAGATGTTCTGCTATCTCACAAAGGAACAGTCGGTAGAGTCGCAGTGGTTCCATCTCGATCTGATTACATAATGTTAACACCTCAGGTTACTTACTATCGAGTGGATCCTAATAAACTCTGCAATACTTATCTGGCCTACGCCTTTCGTGAGCCAGGATTTCAAGCACGCCTTAAGTCAATCTCAATGCAGTCGACTCGCCCCTACGTAGGAATTACGATGCAACGAGATCTGTCAGTCTTAATTCATCCGTTGATTAATCAGCAAAAAATTGCCTCTATCCTCTCCGCCTACGACGATCTAATCGAAAACAACCTTCAGCGGATCAAGCTCTTGGAGGAAATGGCCCGTGCTCTCTACCGCGAGTGGTTCATTAAGTTCCGATTTCCCGGGTATGAAAAAGCCCGAATGGTTGATTCTCCGATGGGCAAGATACCGGAGGGATGGGAAATTTCGAAAGTTGGCGATCTGGCATCGTTGCACCGGGGGCGCTCATATCGGAGTAAAGACTTGGTCGAAGAGGGCGGACTCCCATTTGTCAATCTCAAGTGTGTCAATAGAGATGGTGGATTTAGGAGCGATGGACTCAAGCGATATATTGGTCCTTACAAAGATACGCAGCTAGTCGGAAGTGGTGATATCATCATTGCAGTCACCGATATGACCCAAGAGAGAAGAATCGTTGCGCGGGCAGCTCGGATTTCAAAGTTGGAAGCACCATATGCTGTGTTCTCAATGGACCTCG
>CAYFQZ010000592.1:0-2577 GCA_964345305.1 uncultured Ignavibacteria bacterium
TTCAGACCGCCGACGGAGGAACAATATTCCTGGATGAAATCAGCGACACCAGCCTGTCCATGCAGGCAAAGCTGCTACGGGTGCTCGAAGACAAAGAGGTTTACATGGTGGGCGCCTCCCGTTCACGAAAAGTGGACATAAGAATCATAGCTGCCACCAACAAGGATCTGGCCAGCCTGGTCAGAAAGGGGGTCTTCCGCGAGGATTTGTACTTCCGTCTGAACGTCCTTACCATAGCCATGCCTCCCCTCCGGGAGAGAGGAGATGACATTCTGCTTCTGGGTCGCCATTTCGCAGCCAAATTCGCCGAGGAGTACGGGAAGCCACTGCCCCGATTCTCGGATAACGCCCTCCAGGTTCTGAGAAACTACCATTGGCCGGGAAACGTGAGGGAACTGGAAAACGTGGTTCAGCGTCTGGTGGTGATGACCGACGGAGACTTGATCGAAGTCTCCGATCTGCCTTCTCTTATGCGTTTCACCGCCTTGAGAGAGACCGGCTTGAATCGTACTCTGGCCGAAGTTGAGGCGGAATACATCCGCAATGTCCTGGCTAGCGTTAAGGGCAACAAAACAAAAGCTGCGGAGATCTTGGGCATCGACAGAAAGACCCTGCGTGAGAAGTTGAAGAAGCTGCAGGACTCATCCTCGCCGTAACCAATCAGTCACCGGGGCAATTCTCCCCGCCGATTCTAATCTCCCCGATAATTCTGCATATCTATATCGAGTCTTATAAGTCCTCTCGCACGCGGTCTATTTCCTCCTCGACAGCAATTCGTTGGTTTCCAGTTAGTTGCATATCTAGTACCTCGTGGGACCAGTTCCTGTAGGTTGCGGAATGGCCGGACACGATAGCTGGCATGAGTTTCGCTATGTTCGGCGGAGACCTAGCCCATCCGGGCAAGGAAGCAGAAAGGAGGTTAAGACCATGGCTCAAACCCAGCAGGTAAGGACCGGCAGGAAGGTGGGTGCCACAAACGCGCGTGCGAAGGTAGTAAAACAAGCGCCTGAAGTGTCTCCCGCTAAGCCGAAGGGGCCAAAGCCTGCCGAGGAGATCAGACCTATCTCGAAATCCGAACGCTGGAAACTGCTTTACGCCGCCGGCCAGCCCAAGAATCCGGGCCACAGAACTGTGCGGCACAAAGGTTCGCCGGCAGGTTCGCGCAGCGAAGAGGAGGATTTGGGCAGGTTGCGGGGCCTATGCAAGAATTGCAGGAGACGCGAGAGCTGCGAGCTTCCCAGACCAGAAGGAGGCGTCTGGCGGTGCGAGCATTACGAATAGAATGAGTTTCGAAGATCCCCACAGAGGCAGGCTACCTTGCTAAAGCAGCGGATTTGAATGCCGCCATATGAGATCCCAGGATTAGCCTGCAAGAGGTGTAGGCAGGTGAAGTCCCCATGGTGGGTCAATAAGGAAGATGAAGGAGGTAATCATGAAAGCATCGGTTGCGGACACCGACCGCAAGATCAGTGTCGAAGAATGTGCCGGAAAGAAACGGCGCAGCGTGTACGATAACGTCACCGAACAGTTCGAGAAGGCCGCGAATCTGATGAAGCTGGATGGGAACATCCGAAAGATTCTGGCCAAGACCACCAACGAGATCATCGTCAACTTCCCGGTGAGAATGGATGACGGACGGATCGAGATGTTCACCGGCTACCGGGTTCAACACAACAGCGCGCTGGGTCCGTTCAAGGGAGGCCTGCGTTTCCATCCGGCCGTGGACATAGACGAGGTGCGGGCGCTGGCAACCTGGATGACGTGGAAATCGGCCATAGTCTATATTCCCTTCGGCGGTGCCAAGGGGGGCATTCAACTGGATCCGTCCAAGTACTCTGTGAACGAGTTGGAGCACATAGCTCGCCGCTTCACCTTCGCCCTGGGCAGCAACATCGGTCCGGAGTACGACATCCCGGCGCCGGACGTGAACACCACAGCTCAGATTATGGCCTGGATTCTGGATACATATCTGTCGACCATACCGCCGCACGAGCGGCAGGCCTGTACTCACGTGGTCACCGGAAAGCCGGTGGAGTCGGGCGGCAGCCTGGGAAGGGATAAGGCCACCGGACAGGGCGTGGTCTACACCATCGAGGAGTGGGCCAAGGACCGGAACTTCGACCTGAAGGGAGCCACCTACACGGTGCAAGGGTTCGGAAACGTCGGCTCCTGGACCGCTCGCCTCTTGAAACAACACGGATCCAAGCTCATCGCCGTGGAAGACGTAAGCGGAGCCATAGCCAATTCGCACGGCATAGATCCGGACGACCTTCTGGACTATGCCAGCAAGAACAAATGGCTGATCGCAGGCTATTCCAAAGCCGAGCCAATCGATCGCAAAACATTACTCCAGACCGAGGCGGACATCTTCGTCCCCGCAGCGCTGGAGAATCAGATCACGGCTGAGACAGCTCCCTGGCTTAAGGTCAGGGTGGTGGCGGAGGGGGCAAACGGCCCCACCGATCCGGACGGCGACCGGATTCTCCGGGAGAAGGGCATAGACTTGATCCCGGATATCCTCTGCAATGCCGGCGGGGTGATCGTGAGCTACTTCGAGTGGCTGCAGAACAAGAGAAG
>CAYFQZ010000593.1:0-1927 GCA_964345305.1 uncultured Ignavibacteria bacterium
GGAGCCGTTCCAGTCGCCGCTGCCTATGTACAAGATTCCATCCACCACTGCCGGAGATGAAGCTATGGGCGCACCAGTGTCATAGGTCCACGCCGGCCCGAGTACCGCATCCGGCGCCGATGACGTCGAGTATCCGGTCAACTGGAGATCATGATGGAACATGGGCCACCAATCAACGTCAGCCGGAGCGCCCACATATGAAGCCGAATCCACAGCCCAATAGGTGGAAGCGGTGGGATTCTTCAAATAATCCGTAGTCAGGCAATATCCTTTGCGCATGATTCCATCCGGCATCTCTGCCTGACCATAGAGCAGGATCTTGTACTTGCAGCAGGCACAGAGCGGGCAAGGAAGCACTCTGTAAGCGAAGTACTCCCAGCTAAAGAAAGTGTCCAGCTCGGTCGGGTAGAACTCACGCTTCTCCAAAAGGATTCCTCTCATGGCACCGTAAAAGGTGAGATCGATGTAGTCAAACTCAACCTCCAACTCGAATCCACCGATGTGATATTGAGCGCCAAAGTCCTCCAGCACGATCGGAATCTCGAAGAAATCACCCGGATTGATTCCGTTCCACGGCGGGCAGGCATCGTCGAGTATGATCTCGCCGTCATAATCCCAGTGACCAAAACCAAAACGCTCGTAGACCTTGTTCGGGATGATAACTGTGCCACCCTCTGGAGGGGGTGCTGCCTTCTCCAAGGTAAGCAGAGCCCATTCAGTACATAAAATGTAATCTCCATATCGGCAAGGTCCCCAGGATCCATCAGCTACGTTTTGGGTTGCCACTATATGGTCTGCAAGATCGTAATACCAGTCAATCCCATCGATCAGCGAGTCACCTTGAAATTCCAACCCTTTCATGATACAGTACATGGCTTGATATTCGTTTTGCCATCCAGGATCGTTGTTGTTGTCATACCAATGGCGGACAAGATAAGCTATTGCCCTGTCCTTTCTGGATCCGCTGGTCTGCCCGACGAGTGACATCTCAAACAGTAGATTTCCCGTCTTGAGGCTGTTAACCCACGAGCAAGGACCAGGCGGGTACGGATAGGCATTGGAATACCCCGATCCTCCGTCCGTGGAGGCAGTATGGTTCGGGTCTGTATCATCACATTGTATGTAATCTATCCAGATTTCTAACTCATCCTTTACAAACTGCGGGACCGGTATGCCGAATCCATAGGGCGATGGTGCTTCGGCATACGCAAGACCTAACGTCGCATATCCGCTGACGGAGTTGTCACTCCAATTCCCGTAATTCTCAGAGTAACCCCATCCGCCTCGCTGATCACCGGGTCCTTCATTCTGGCCGAAAGCGAGGTAGTCCACAATATTGTCGGCCACATCATAGTAAGTCTCTCCGTTCAACACGCTCCCCGGGGGATCAGCCACTTGCACCACACTATCGGGACAATTGCTTTCCGCGATAGCCATCAAGGCTATGCCTGTCTCGTAAGTTCGGTTACCTAAGAAGAAGACTCCCATGGAGTCACCGTCTGAATCCGGATCACCCGCAGGCTGTTCGGATATGTACATGGTAGATGCCTGGGAGAAGATAAAATCCAGTCCGTTCTTGACCTGATCGTAGTACTCATAATCGGGGTCCAAAGGACTTATTCCCAGGTCCACTGCGTGATGTTCGAATTTCTTGACCGCCAAACCAGTTCTAGCTACCCTGTTTGCGGTCCCCCAGGAGCCGTAGTAGTCTCCCGGGGTTGTATTCTGCTGGGCTTTCAGCCATTCCAAACCGTCGTGAATGGCCTGCTCGATCTCTTCATCGGTGGCTGCTCTTGCAGTGGGAAGGTAGATTCCGAAAGCCACCAGAATTGCGACAACTAAAACGATCTTTTTCATTCCTTCCTCCTTCTTTTTCTTAGGATGATCCGCTATTGCCTAATGTCTTGACATTTCCCCCTCAACTAGT
>CAYFQZ010000594.1:0-5386 GCA_964345305.1 uncultured Ignavibacteria bacterium
CTTTGCGTCCCGGGCTCGTAGAGCGCGGGCTGGCGCTGAGGCACCAGGTGCAGTTCCGTCTGCTGCGGCTGGTGAGGTACGGTCAGGCTTTCCGGTACCATCTGGGTTTCCCTGGCCACAACCGACTCAGGGCCCAACAGCTTGCTGATTCCTCCAACCACGGTACCACCGGATTGGCTCAATCCGCTCTCTCGCCTGCCCGCATCGGCCAGGTTGACCTTATCCTGCGCGGTCGCCCCCGCCACCACTTCTTCTAAAGGGAAAGGACCTAATGGAATTCGAGACAAACTTATCCGCATTCTCTTGAGGGTTCGATCACCGTGCGGCTTCACCGTGGCTAAGGAAACCTTCTGCTTCTTGCTCCTTTCGGTGTCAGTCTGAACCGCTGGCTCTTCTCTCGGGAAAGGTCCCGCCGGAGCCGAAGACCAACTTATTCTACGTCTCGCTGGAGCTTGCTTGGACACTGCCGGCCCTTCCACGGTGGTGGTTTTCCGCTGCTCTTGAACTTTCTTCCGCAAGGCGCTCTGCGAAGCCTGCTCGTGCGAGGTCGAACTCAGCCCTCTGGAACCCCCGACCTTTTCCGTCACTGCCATCCACACCGGAAAATCAGAGTCCTGATCTGCTACTATGGCCACGGTGGCCTTGTTCTTCTCCTCAGTGTCGACTAGCTTGTAGACTGCTGGACCCTTCAGATCCAGAACCACCCTGACGATTCTCTCGGGGACAACTTGGAATTGACTGGTCCGTATGGCCTGTATGATCCCGGAGGGAAGCCCGTCCTGGAAGTTTTTCTGTGGCAGGTCAAAGAGTGCGTCTCTGCAATCTATGATCACGCGATACGGCTTTCCGTCTTTGGCCTCCTCCGTGGAGTGGACAAACTCAAACGCTTTGTTCGCATGGACGCTGAGCCGGGTGAGCCCTCCTTTTCTTTCCAGGCTGATGTTATAAACTCGGCAGCTTGCCGAAGCCGGCTTACCCGTGCTGGCGAGCGTCCAGACAAAGAGCGGTATCAGAATTGCCGCAGACAGGTTGGTGGTTCGACGTGTTTTCATGAATCACCCTTCTCAGAATTCTAGCTTTTTCAGCTTCTCCTCTTCCTTAACATAATAGGTGGTCAGTTTCAATGATGCATTGATGCTTGCCGCTTCTCCTTCCGGCGGAAGTTCCTCCGGGTGCAGTGCAGTTATGGTCATACTCGACACGTCCGCCAGGAATGGAAAATTGGCTACACTGCTGAGGAATCTTCCCACATCATGATACCTTCCGGAAATCTGTATATCAAAGGAACTGGCATTATAGAAGCTCACCGGCACCACGTCCTGAGGAATGAGCTGGAGGACCCCGGTCTCATTGATCGACGCCGCAGAATGCATCTGGGTTAAAAGCAGAGGTATCTGCTTTTGCTCCGGTAGCAGACGTTCCACCGTCCGGTATCTTTCCGTAAGTTCCTCATATTCCTTCTTCAGGCTCTCGAAGGATTTCGCCTTCATTTCCACGCTCTTCAAATCCGACAGCAGATATTCGTATTGAACTTGCTTTTGCTTGATGGCAGTTGCATTCTTGGTATAGACCCTGGCATACCAGAAATACAGCACCAGGAAAACTGCCAAACCTCCCAGAAGATACTTCTGGGTCCTTGGATCTCTCAAATCCATCTATTCCCTCCCGGCAGCCAAATTGATCTGGTACCCTTTATCTTGTCCTTGCGAGGCCAGGTCGTGGGCCGAGGTGTCCGTCTTTGGGCTCTCAAGCTCCCTCGCATAATAGAGATCCCCCACCAGTTGAAACTCAAAGGTCTTGTGTTCCTTGATCTCCGCTCTCTTTACGTACTCCAGATCCATATTCTGAAAGTATCGCGATCCCATCAGTTGAATCAGAAATGAGGCCAGGCTGTTCAGGGAGTAACTATGCCCTTCTATGGTCACCCTGTTGGTGGGGGGTTCCGGCGCTCTGGCTTGGGCGGCGCTGTCTACCGTGCTGTCTGGAACGGTCACCGCCGGCGGTTGCTCCTCCTTTAACAGGGAAAGCCACAGATAATCCGGAACTCTTCTGCTCAGATCTTCCATTATCCTGACCCAGGCCGTCCTGTTCTCATCCAGCGTCTCAATGGCGGACATCCTCTGAAGGAGCTTGTCTTTCAACTCAACCAGAGCATCTACCAGCTCTATTCTGTTTTTGTACTCGGTGACCTTTCTCTGGGCCTCGGCGATCTTATTGTCCAAAGCTTTGAGCTTCATGCTTTGAAACACGCTGACTGCCAGAACCAGGATTACCAGAGCACCGAAAAGCCCGGCGATCAGAGTTAAGCTCTTGTCGAAGGTAAAGCCTTTTCTTTTCCTTCTGAGCTCCGCAGGGAGCAGATTGATCTCTATTCGGGCCATTTTACTTCGCCTTTCTTGTGGCCAGCCCCACTGCAACGGACAGAAGCGGCGCTATCCGATCGGGCTGCACGTTCTTGAAGATGTCTGGGTCATATTCTATGTTTCTCAGAGGGTTGGCTACCTCGATGGGGATGTTCAGTTTCGATTGTATGAATTCCGGCAAGAACGGGATGAGAGCTCCACCCCCGGAAAGCACTATCCAGTCAACCTGCGGCACCTGAGCCGTGGATTTGAAGTAAGAGAAGGCCACCTCCAAACCTGAGATCAGTTCCTCGCAGGCTGTGATGACAGTAGCCTTCAGCATGTCCTGATCCAGGGATGCACCCATCTCTCCCTTGATGGCCTTAGTCGCCAGCTCCTGGTTTATGCGGAATTCTTTCATTATGGCGTTGTAAATCAGCCGTCCCCCGTTAGCCAGATCCCGGGTGGAATGGAACACTCCGTTCTTGAGGAAGGTCACGCTGGTAGTGTCGAATCCGATATCCATCAGTGCCGTCACCTTGTCCGGATCAATCTCGTAGTTGACGTCATATGCATTCAGAATGGCAAAGGCGTCGGTGTCCACGATCAGCGGTCTCAGTCCCGCGTCGGTAATCAGCTCAACATAGGAACTCAGAAACTCGTTTCTGGCGGCGACCAAAAGGACATCCATCTTCTTGGTCTCCTCATTCACGTTGAAGACGTGATAGTCCATGGTCACATCCTCGACGTCGAAGGGGCTTCTCTGCTCGGCCTCAAACAGAATGGCTTGCTCCGCCTCTGCCCCGCCCTTCTGATCCATGGTGATCTTGTCGGTGATAACACCGTGGCCGGATATTGATATAGCCACGTCCTTCAGTTTGGGGTCGCATTGCTCCACCAGGCTCTGAAGATTGAAGATGATGGTGTCTTTGTCTTTGATCTCCTCATCCACCACAGCTTCAAGCGGCAGCTCTCTCATACCCAGAGAGGTCAGCGCGTAGCTTCCCGACCTCTCCTCCATCTTAACCAGCTTAATGGAGGAAGCTCCGATGTCCAGCCCCGCCACAGTTCGTGCTTTTTTTCCGAAGAGCATATCAGTCTCTGGTTATGGTTTTTAACTAAAGAGATAATCAAGAACTTACACTAATTGTCTTGTCGGCCGGAATTACGGAAACCTTAAGCTGCCTCCCAAAATTTCGAAACCAGAAAAATCCTTCCCGTCAAAGATAAGGCTATATGGGTCTTCCCCCCTCCAACCCGCTCATAACTACAATCGACAGGAATAACAATAAACTTGATTTCTTTTTCATCTTAGGCAAGTCGTCTTTCGCCTTCTTTTGCGGGGAGAACCAGAACTCCTAGATTGGAGCAAACCTTACGGCTGACCTGCCTGTCCTGAGCTACGACCATGTGACGGCTGGTTCAGACTTGGACCATCGAATTCACTCTATCCCTACCGGACCGAAGGTGGCAAGCCCGGAGGATTTTCCAAGATCTCTCAGGCGACGGTCTGCCCGGTCGAATGAGAAAAAAATCTCCCGTGGAATGCCTGTCCAGGGGAGGGCCCGGCGTGATCGGGGCGACTGAACGAACATCGAAATGATGCTGGCCAGTCCGGCTGGTTCGATCCGCACACCGGACAAACCGAAGAGCGTTGTATCCCTTTCCAGAGGTTAGATGATCTCTCAACACCCGGCGTCTCCAGGAGCCTGATGTTCTGTTGCTCTCATGTGCTGGAGAGGGCGGAATCCAGAGGAGAGAGCGAGGGCAGTTTCTGTCGGCTCGATGAATAAAAGTAGTTGACACATCGTCATTCTTGCGTACCTTATGAAAGGATCAAGTCAGGCGCCATTTGGCCGGATATTCTCGGACCTGCACACGGCTTGGATGGCCCGATGGGACGGCGCCAGCTTCCGGTTGTTTTGCCTGTGACACCAAACAAAGGAGCAAAGCCATGTTGGCCACACGTCTGTTCAGGGAATTCCTTGTGTTCCTCACCTCTCTGTGTTTTGTCATGGGAGCCGCATCCCTCATGTATGCTCAGCCGCCAGAGCAGCACACACTTGTTTTTCCCAAGGAAGACCCCGTTCTCTCAGATAAGTTCAGGCAATATCTGACGGAACTTGATCCGCAGGAGACGGAAAAGGTCTGGGTCTTTTTTACCGACAAAGGCATCTACGATTCGGAGACCTATCTCTCTTCAGTGAACCGGGCAGAGAGAGCCTTGACCTCCAGGGCCGCCTGGAGAAGGTCCAAGACTATGGGAGATGGACTGGTGGACTTCCACGATCTTCCTGTAAGCCGATCTTACATTGATCAGATAATCACATTCCAGGGCAAACTCAGACAGAGGAGCAGATGGCTGAACGCTGCCAGCTTTGAGATACCCGTCGGTCGACTGCAGAAGATCTCCGAATTAGATTTCGTTCGAGCAATAAAGCCGGTCCTGGGAGGCAAGAGAAAGCCCATCGAAGCGGGACCCCCTCCCCAGGAGCCTCCTCAGGAGAAAGGTCTCTTCGATCTGAATTACGGAGCCTCCTATTCTCAGCTTCAGCAGATCAACATCCCCGCGGTTCACAACCTGGGATATTACGGACAAGGTGTATTAGTCTGCATGCTGGACACCGGATATCGTAAGAATCATCTGGCATTTCAAGCCGCTTTCGCCCAGGGGAGGGTTCTGGCCGAATGGGATTTCATAAACAACGACGGCAACACTCAGAATGAACCAGGCGACCCGACGGCACAGCATAATCATGGCACCTACACCTGGTCCGCCCTGGGCGGAGCCGCCTCGGGGAATTTGTATGGGCCGGCGTATGGGGCTCATTTCATTCTGGCCAAAACCGAGGATACCTCCCAGGAACAGCCCATCGAAGAGGATTATTGGGTGGCGGGCATAGAATGGGCCGACAGCATCGGGGCCGACGTGGTCTCCAGTTCGCTGGCATACATGGATTGGTATGACTATTCCGACATGGATGGAAATACTGCGGTCACCACGGTTGCCGCGGATATTGCCTCCTGGCGTGGTATCGTGGTTT
>CAYFQZ010000595.1:0-2219 GCA_964345305.1 uncultured Ignavibacteria bacterium
ACTTCACGGTCAGGAGCCAGCTCGATCTCGCTAGCGTGGCCGGATCGACCTCCGGAATCATGACAGTTCTTTTGGGCGCCATCGCCTCCATCTCCCTGATCGTAGGAGGCATCGGGATCATGAACATCATGCTGGTCTCGGTGACCGAAAGGACCAGGGAGATAGGCTTGAGAATGGCCGTGGGAGCCAAAGGCAGGGACATCCTGACTCAGTTCTTGGTGGAATCCGTGGTGCTGTGCCTGGCCGGAGGTTTTATCGTCATACTGATTGGGATACTGAGTTCCAAAGTGATATCTGGAGTGCTAAACTGGCCGACTTTCGTCTCGATTCCAGCAGTGGCCTTAGCCTTCTTCTTTGCTGCCTTCGTAGGCATCTTCTTCGGCTTCTACCCCGCCAGAAAAGCCTCTCTCTTGGACCCGATCGAAGCGTTGAGATACGAGTAGGTCCGAAATCCTCCGCTTAGTGCGGAGGTTTCGGACATAGTAGTTGTCGGATAGTCCCCAGTGCGGGGGACATATCCGACCTACGAACTAATCTCAGAGTTCAAAACCTTCACTCTCCCGCACCTCCCCACCGGACTTAGTGGCGTTACTGGCGTTACTGACGTTTTTTTGAGAAATTTTCATCATTTGGAATCGGGTGCTCGCGTCTATCCCCTTTTTACCCAGAGGGATAGGCATATCCATCCACAAGTTGGTAATAGTGAGAAAAGCGATCGAACAAATTCCTATCTTTGAATATGAACGTTCTTTCCTCTCATATAACTCTCCTTAATAAGAGGGAGGTATCTGGATAAACATCAAAATTGTGGTAAGATTGCCTTTTGGGGAAGTCAAGTCTTTGCGTTACAGAATAGTGTCAGGAGCCTAGGGGCTCCTGAACTACTTCTGCAGCCAGCTTCTTGGGTGACAAGTCGCATTCCTCACAAGGCGACTATGCAAGCCCAGTCCTTTGCATGTTCACCGTTGCTCTTGCTTGTATGGCATCGAGTTAGCTCCCAGAGGGAGCGAAAAAGCGGTATTGCACCAATAGGAGCAAGGAAGGTACTCGCCAAGCCCGTGACAATATCCATTGCTGCTAAGAGCTTTCGCCTTTTTTCTTGAGCCTTATTTCGTTTCTCTTTGACCTCCCTCAAGTACTTGGATATCCTCTCAAGATTGGCTGTGGAGCCATTAAGCAGGTCGAACATTCGATCTAAATCGGGAAGATGCTCAAGAAACAGGGCCTGATTTCCCCACCTTCTAATCTCAGAAATAAGTTCAAGTGACGCGCAGCCTGCGTACTCGTAGTTTTCTTTCCAAGGTCGCAAGAACGAATGACCATGACTCAGCTGAAGACACGCAGAACCAGTTGCCAAAAATTGCGAATCGGCACTCGCTGGGATATAGCCAAGCTGTTCCTTTACAAAGACAGCCTCCTGCAACATATTGGCTTTCAGGATCGCCCCGGATGTTTTGACGCCCGCACTCTTAAGAAATGCTTCTATTTTGTCTCCATCGTCACGGAAAGTCCTTCGACTATCCTCCTCAAATTCGGCATAAGCTTCCTTCCAATGCATTCGACAGAAGTCGTATCCCGGAAAAATCATCGCACATCCCTGATCCACAAAGGGTTTTAGGGGAAGCAGCATGTTTATCGACCGCTTAAGGTTCCTGAAGATTGCGTGCCACGTGCCGGGTGCCCATGGCGATGTGAAGGCTAGTACATCAGCAACCCAGTCTTGGACAGCAACATATTGTGCATAGCATAGCAGTTTTTTGAAGATTGTCTCGTGATCCCAAGCTGCTATCCCTCGGGCTGAACCAACCATGCGCGCAGCACCCCACATGAGAAAAGCTGGTGAACTTGATTCAACCTTAGAACTGAGCATAGCCGAGTATCTCTTTATCCAAAAGTTCTGATGCTGGAAGTCGATGCGTCTACACAACGGACGAATCGTATCTGAACCGTATTTTTCCTCATCGATTGAAGAGATTTCCTGGTAGAGCCCCTCTAGGAATTTGAGATAAGACTGGGTTGTCAATTTCTGCAAGTCCATTTAAGCTACTCACATCGAAACACCTAAGGCACTGACGCTTTTCTACGTGTCGCACCAGTTACAGCGCTTATAGGTTCATCAGCACCAGCAGCTAGTGAGACGGGTGGCTCGGCCTGTTCATCAGGCCGGGTTTGTCATTCTGCGCCAGGACTGGCTCGTCCGAGCACCTGACAAATGAATA
>CAYFQZ010000596.1:0-3743 GCA_964345305.1 uncultured Ignavibacteria bacterium
AGCCGTAGTCATTGTCCTCTCCCGGGGTGCCTTCATCACGTGCGGTGCTCATCAGAACCTGCTTGATGGTCTGGACATCAGCATTCGGGTTGGCCTGTCTCATCAGGGCCACTACACCAGCCACGTGCGGCCCGGCCATGGAGGTTCCGCTCATCCGGGTATAGCCGCCATTGTTGTAACAGGAGTAAACATAGTATCCGGGCGCAACCACCTCCGGCTTTATGGTGACGCCGTCGCAATCGGAAGGACCCCGGCTGCTGAAGGAGCAAATTGGGTAAGGCCAGCCGTAATACTCGGCGTCGACCGCTCCCACGGAGAAGTTGACCGTGTTGCTTTTGCATATGTTGGCCGGTGACCTGTGGCTCTGGGGATAGGGACCTTCATTTCCGGCACTGAAGGTGACTACCACGCCTGCCGCCTCGCAGGCCTCGATGACCGCCTGCCACCGGTAGTCGCAGTCCTGGTAATCATAGCCAAAGCGGCCGTCAATACCCCAGGAATTTTGCACCACGTCAGGAACGTCGTCGGTAGTGCCGGGATCACCATCCGGATCAGCAAACCACTGGAAGGCGCCTAAGACATCGTTGTCGAACTCCGGGCCGACCCCTTGGTTGATGGAATTGTCTGCTATCCACTGGGCCTCCCAAGCGACACCGACGGTATCCACGGTTGCTACGCCTAATCCGCACATAGTCCCCATAGTGTGAGTGCCGTGACCGTGGTTATCGACAGGATAGGTTGTGCCGCCTCCCAGAGCATCCCTCCAGCACTCCTGCCAGGGATGCCAGTTTCCTCTCCACCTGTCGGTCAGGGCCGGATGATCGCCATCCACTCCCGTATCCAGACCACCGATCAGCCTGCCGTATCCGGTAATTCCGAGATTATACCAGACCTGATCCGCGTTGATGGCTCGCAAGCTATTGGTCACTCCAATTCCCGCAATCGGGGGACCTGTTGGGCCGTCGATCGGCTCAATGGGGACCACGTCGAAGTTCCCCTCGATTGCTTCCACTTCAAGACGATCCGCGATACGATACAACTCAGCCTTGGTAGCAGAGACAACCACCAGGTTCATGATCCAGTAAGGGGTATATCCCTTTACGCTGCTGGCTGTTACCGCGCCGTCAAGATAACTCAGAAGCGAAGGCTGCGATCTTTCCGCAGCCTGCTTCAGGGTCGTCAGCACCCTCTCATGACGCACAGCCATGGTGGCCTTTTCGGCGTGTAAGGTATTATCGAGGGCCTTTAGGTCGGGACGATCTCGCAGGTATACAATGGCAGAGGCAAAGTCGTTGTCCGAGAGGGTCTGCAGGTAAGCTTCAAAGTTGGGCTCAATCTCTCCGGCGAATGCAGAGAGAGTGAAAGCACACAACGCAGCCAAAACGAAAATCAGCTTCTTCATTTCCTCCTCCCCTTAAAACGATGTTCAAAGCCTGAAGTTCATTCCCTTTCTTTGGAAAGCTTTGTGGGTTTGGCATCACCTCCTTAGACTATGAGGTTAACGATTCCGATTGCCGCGTTGGAAAAGATAGGGTGAGTTTCCTCCTTCCATCACCTCCTTTGCAGGGTATGAGGGTTTCGGGTCTGAGGATCACAGTGCGTCTGGTGTTGGGAAAGATCAATCCCAAAACTTGGCTTTTGGCTTCTTGCGTGAATTTGTGGAGCTTTTGAATTTGCAATCTAACTCCCCAAGCATCCCTTGTCAAGCAGAATTTTCCTCCGATTCTTGGCAGGCTCAATGGTTTCCCTACTTCTCTACAACCCGCGCAAGGTGAGAGCCTGCTTGGGGACTCGACCTGTTCCTAGCGACAGGAGAAAGACCCATAGGGAGGATGTTTGATTCAAATAATTTGGGCGGGACAGATGTGAAGCGAGGGAGGAGCCAAGATCTCCTCCCTCGCTCGAAGTTTCCAGGCAGAATCTGGATGGCCTGCTTACCCAAGGCACACAGCCCCGGTCCAGTTGGCAGGCCGGGCAAGACGCACGGCCCGCCCAGCCGGTACTACTTCAGCAGAGTCATCTTCTCGGTCACCTTCTCGTCGCCCGCAATTACTCTGTAGAAATACACGCCGCTGGATAGGGCCTCTCCGGTGTCGTCGGTGCCATTCCAGATCAACGTGTGTGATCCCCTTGGCATGACTTCGTCTGCCAGCGTTCTCACCTTCTGCCCTGCAACGTTGTAGATAACGAAGCTGACGTGCGCCTCCGCAGTCAAATCAAGGGAGAACTGAGTCACCGGGTTGAAGGGATTGGGATAGTTTCCGGAGATGGAGAACCCCGAGGGCGCGTTCGCGGCCAGCTTCCCGGTGGGGCTGATGCAGTTGTACGTCACTCCCTTGGTGTCATCCCAATAGTAGTTGGTTTTCACCAAGCTGTCGATCTGGAAGCAGAAATCCTGGCTGGGGTTTCTGACCTTATCTGAGGCTACCTCACAGGTTCCGTCAAGCCCGGTTACACATTGGTCGACGTCGGAAGTCTGCCCGTACCAATGCCCGTAGACTGTTACACCTTCCAAGTCCGGGGTGCCGATGACGTCCTCCACCACATGCGGCTTGGCATAGGCAGTTACGTTCGGACCGGCTGCTTTCGTCCGCATGGCGATTGATTCCACGTACATGGGCGTCTCTGGCGGGGCCTCAGCCGCAGTTGCTGAATCGGTATTGGAGAGGCCAGACGAGTTGGGCACCTCGTCAGCCGTCTTGAGGGCGAAGTAGTAGCTGACGTTGGGCGTCAAGCCTGTAACGGTGAAATTCTCAGTGGTTCCGGCCAGGCCGGGACTGGGCTCACCCGTAGCCTGGGATGCCGCATTCCATTCGGTCTCGGTATCCAGGGGACCTGAGCTGGCCAACTGATAGCGAACATCGTAGACGTCAGCAGTGCCTGTATTCCCATCATCGCCGGGCGCGGTCCAGGTGAGATCCACCGTGCCTTCGGAGGCGCCGGTGGAAGCGTCCAAGTCGGTCACGTCTGCAGGCGGAATGGTATCGGGAGGCGGCGGGCCCACAGCATTCAGCGAGTTATAGGCATTCATCCGGCCTGAACCGAGCTTGCCCTCATAGCCGGGATTTAGATGATCGATCGGGTCGGCATAGTCGACTATGTAGTTCCAGATATCCGAGCTGCTCAAAGTGGGCTCATAGGACTTCAAAAGTGCCGCCAGGCCCACCACGTGAGGGCAAGACTGTGAGGTTCCGCTGATCAAACCGATATAATCGTATTCCGGGTCCTCAGAAACGTGCAGGGTCGAAAGGATATCCACGCCCGGGGCGCATATGTCGATCCAGGTTCCGTAGTTCGAAAAAGAGGCCTTCACGTCAAAGGAGTCCGTGGCGGCGACGTCCATTACATCGGTGCGAGCTCCCAAATAGTCGGCGACTTCGCTGTTGCTGTTGCCGGCCCCGGCAACGATCAACACGCCCTGGGCTGTGGCATAATCGACCGCATCAGGTAACCCGCCTGTTGCAGAGGAGCCCCAGGAACAGTTGACCGCAGTGGCCCCCTCATTGGCTGCATAGTACATTGCCTGGGCACAGAAATCCATCCTGACCCAACCGTATCCTGCCCGGTCTTCCCATCCAGCCCTCAGTGCCATCAACTTGATCCCGTTCGCGGGAGATGAGAACCCGCTGTTCCATCCGCCTGCCATACCTGCCCCGCAGTAACCGTTATTGGTTATGGCTCCCGCTATTCCCGCCACATGAGTGCCGTGTCCGTTGAAATCCCTCGGATCATTGTCCGGTTCG
>CAYFQZ010000597.1:0-12978 GCA_964345305.1 uncultured Ignavibacteria bacterium
ATTACAAAGTTCTCAAAAAAATCAACAAACCCTTGAACTGGGTGGAAAAAGATGCTCGGCAGAGGCTTGGCTTTTTCCCCGGACAGGTGAAGGGACTTAACGGCAGCCAAGACGGTGTATTTGCACTCTCCTCTTTAATCTCGTCTTGTCCGACAAAAGCCAGTAACAGAGAATCATAAGCGAAATAGTTCATGCGATTTCTACAAGCTGAATGTCAAAGGTCAGGTCTTCCCCTGCCAAGGGATGATTGGCATCTAACGTCACACTTGATTCAGAGACATCGACCACCTTGACTCTTCTTGTTCGGCCATTCGCTTGAGTAACCTGCAATTGCCGACCGAGTTCCGGCTTTAAATGAGCCGGAAATTTTCTTCGATCGACTACCATTACCAAATCTTCGCGGTGGGGACCATATGCGTTATTCACCGGGACTTTGGTGGTTTTGGATTCGCCTGGTTTCATTCCCACTACGGCCTGCTCAAAGCCCCGGATTATGCGCCCTTCGCCTATTGTAAACTCCAAAGGTCTGCGTTTAGTGGAGGTATCAAATACCGTGCCATCCTCCAGTTTGCCCGTGTAATGAACTTTAACGGTATCACCATGTTTTGCCCGTGCCATTCTCTCCTCCTTTCGTCTTGATAATTGATATGAGCCAAGGAGTACATCTGATAACATTTCTAACATGAAAGAGGTCCCGTAAAGCGTGATTTGGGTGAGTGTCGTTAGACACCAACCTTTTATGATGTGTTATCTGATTTGGTGCATGGTTTTTTCGCAACTTTCGATAATTATAGATTTCACCATTATGGCGGAAGCTAAGCTTTTCATCCTTAGATTGAAAAGGTTGCAGTCCCGAAGTCCCCCCAGTGATATCCAACCTCACATGCCCACTTCGCCCTTTTTGCCCTGAAAGTCCAGATCCTCGAACTCGAACTTGCGCTGTGCCTCTCCGCCGATCACGAAACCAGCCCCATCTGGCCCTCGGTGAAGCATGGTTTGGAGCATCCTCTTCAACCGTTGGCCCGTTTCATCCGACTCATCGCTGCTCACTAATCCTGCAATTCCGCACATTCTTACCACCTTCCCTTCGTTAGTTTGTTGCTATTTTGTTATACTCTAACCAATTATGATCTGCGATGCAAGTCTTTTAGGAAAAAACCGAGCATCTGTCTGTCTAACAACCACTTACATTAGAGAAGGATCTGGTGGAAGGAGGAAAGAAGCAGACATAGGTTGTATCGCGCAGGTAGAAGATCGATCCAGATCCGCACCCAAACATAACTCATTGATAACGCATTGCTTGAAAAAAAACGGTGTCAATGGGTCTAGAATGTCGTGATGTCTTGGAAGCCACTGCCGCAGACAACGATGTCAGCGACTGATCAAGAAAGCACTTTGCATGGGCGTGGAAGACAGGCCGATGGGGTGGCGCCTCAGACCGCTTTTCGCCAAATGGGGTATACCGAATGAAAAGGAAACGGGTTAAGCCAAAGTGAAGGGCAGACGTCTTGGGGAGCAGAGAGCGAGTCTGCGCAAGAGGGCGCAAATAAGTTTCGGAAAGTCTGTGGAGAAACTGATAAGGGAAGACAGAGAACCGATTTCAGCTTCATATTCTTGCGATATTAAGCGGGGATGGAAGAAGCCACCATCGTTATAAGTCGTTTGAAGGATGGCAGGCATTCTGGGGCCGAGCTTCGATGAGCTCGTGACTCTTGCTTGTAGAATCCTACCTGACCTAAAGGAGCATGTGCAAGGGAATCTTGAAATGAGAAAAACGCTTCGAAAGGCTGAGTACAGCTCTTTCAGAGGTTGCGAACAAGTGGAGAAGCTGATGGATGATCTTGCAGGTATAAGGACACAAACGTACGGTAGAATGAAAAGAGAGGGTGTTTGAATCTCGCTGGAAGAGCCTATTTTTTATACTTGGCAACAGACAACCAGCAAAGACACAGACTGCTCAATATCGCGCTCTAGAGGGCGCCCCGTACGGCAGAACTCTTTATCCCACACACAATAAGCTTTTTGACGTAATCGCCAAGGGGCCTCGGAAACGAGTAATCCGGGACTCTGTGTCACGTTTTGAAACAGACTTCTAATAGACAGCGTAGTGGACAATGGCGTTTCTACGTCACACGAAAGGATTCGCATAGGGTGATCCTTATCACCCCCAATCCGTTGTGAGGCAGTAGCTTAGAATGCGGGGCCGACGAGACTTGAACTCGCGACCTCCGGCTTGACAGGCCGGCGTTCTAACCAGACTGAACTACGACCCCGACAAACTCAGCAAACACTCTACTACCAATCATCTGCCTTGAACTGGCGACCTTCCCGCCACAGGCGGGGCGTTCTAACCAGACTGAACTACGACCCCGGCAAAATCAGTGAACAGTAAATAGTCAATAGTCACAAGAAAATCAAATCCTACTTTGAGGACCCTCCGATCTTTCTGTGCAAGACCAAGAGCATCTTCGTTATCTCGGTGTTGAGATTCCGTAACTTGGAAATCTGGTCTCCTCTTCTTTCGTCACCTGCTGGTAAGGCCTCTTCCAGAAGCCTCAACCGGTTATCTGTCTCATACGAAGACTTCGGAGCGATCTTCAAATAGCTGCGAAACTCCTTCTTAGAGAAGCTTCCGTAGCCCTCGGCGGTATTCGCGCTGATGGAAGTGCTTGCCCTCAGCAATTGCTCCAGGATGATCCTTGCGGGCAACCTCTTCGGGAGTTCCTCCGAAAGTCGAATGACTTGCACGGCCAGTTTGAAAGCCTTCTTCCATACCTCCAGATCCCTGAACGTTCTGATTCTTGTCACATCACTGATGACTATTGACTTCTGACTATTGACTGGTTTTATTGGGCGGTACTGGGTTCGAACCAGTGACCTTCTGCGTGTAAGGCAGACACTCTAAACCAGCTGAGCTAACCGCCCGAAAACAAAACAGCCAAAAGTCCTTAGTGAAACGGCAAACTCTCTGGCTGCGTTTGCGTCTGCTCGAGAGATCACGCGCCCTTCTGGGGCTCGGGAGGCTTTTCCTTTCCTCCGTTGACTATGATGGCAATGGGGATGATCACGCAGTAGCCCAGCACCAGAAGCGCCGGTGCCAAAGTGATGGAGCCGTACCCCAGGGTAACGTAACCCAGTATGATGATCAAGAGCCCTATGGCGAACAAAATATAGTTCTTTCGGGTAAAGGGCAGGACAGATTTCTCTTTGGGTTTTTGAGCCCTCGCCAACGGTTTGACCTGAGGCTTAATCTTGCGTTTTTCCTTTGCCATTTCTTCCTCTCTTCGTCGAGTCGTAATCTAATAAACAATCCGAATAAGTCAAGCCAAAACCCTCGTTTGAAGTGCCCGGCGCAGGCTGAAGCCTGCTCCTGCCGGCCCCCTGGCTCAATAAGCGTTCCTGGAGGAAAGCCAATCTTTGAGCGTCAGGAGCAGTATTTTGAGGTCGAAGGCCAGGGACCAGTTCTCTACGTAGAAGAGATCGTACTTGGTCCTTTCCTCAATAGACGTGTTACCTCTCAACCCGTTTACCTGCGCCCAACCGGTGATGCCGGATTTGACCTTGTGGCGCAGGAAGTATCGGGGAATCCCCTGTTTAAACTTATCGACAAAAAATTCCCGTTCTGGACGCGGCCCCACCAGGCTCATATCACCCCTCAAAACGTTGAAAAGCTGCGGAAGCTCGTCCAGATTGTATTTGCGCAGCACAGCTCCCACCTTGGTCCTTCTGGGATCGTCCTCCGCTGCAAATACCGGTCCGGTTTTCTTCTCGGCATTCTCCACCATGGACCGGAACTTATACTGCACGAATCTCCTGCCGTCTCTGCCCAGCCTCTCCTGCCTGAAAAAGACTTTGCCTTCCGAATCGAGCTTTATCAGAAGCGCCAGAAGGGCGAAAACGGGGGATAGCAATACCACGCCCGCAGAGGAAAGCGTTATGTCCAGTGATCTCTTCAAGATTCTGTTCCATCCTTCCAATGGCGTGCGGCCCAGAGAGATCAGGGGAACACCGTCCAGAGAAACCACCTTGGCCCTGGCCGCCATCATCTCCAGCATGTCCGGAACGATCTGGAATTCCACCTTCAGATCCTGGCAGTTGAGTACTATCTCCATGATCCTCTGGTGGTATGACAGAGGCAGCGCCAGAATCACGAGCCCCACGTTTTCGTTTTTGATGATTCGGGAGAGATCATCCATGGTTCCCAAAACCGGTAAGTCCGTGCAATCCGTTGTATTATCGCTGCGATCCGACCCAGCCCCGACTTGGACCAGGCCGATAAGCTGATAGCCAAGCTGCGGTCTATCTTTCCACTTCCTGAAAAGCGATAGCCCGGTCTCGCCGATGCCCACAATTATGGCCTTCTTCACCCCGTAACCGCGTCTGGTTAGAGCCCGTTCCAGTCTCGCCAGGATTCTTCTCTCCCCGTAAAGCAGGACTACGCCCAGAATCCAGGATGCGACCAGGGTAGCCCGGGAGTAGGAGGTTCCTCGATAGAAGAAGGTGAACGCCAAAACGATAAGAAAGCCCAGGGTGGCGCCCTTGGCCAACAGATAGAATTCGTCGAAAGCATTCCTGGACCTGGCGCTCTTATAGAGCCCATAAGCATTGAACACCGCCACCCACACCACCACCACAAAGATTGAACCATAAAGATAATGGGATAGAGGCGGTATGCCCTTGGTTACCGGGACTACTCCCGTCACCGGCGAATAGAATCTGATCCAGTAGGCCAACAGAAAGGAAGAAAAGATAACCAGCACGTCGGCCAAAAACAGAAAGAACGGGAATATGTGCCTGAAATCCTCTTTTTTCAACTCATGCTCTCCTGATGCTCGCGGAACTTGGTCTCGACGAAGCGCTGGATTCTCTCCCTGAACACTCGTCGGTCGAAGCGGAGCGCGTTCTCTCTTATCTGTTCTGGTTCGAAGCGAAGCGACCCAAAATACCGCACCGCCTCGATCAGAGCCTCCTTGGTCTGCGATTGGAAGAATATTCCGGTGGGAGAGTCACCCATGGCCTGGTCAGGATGCGCTCCCCTGATCGATTCGACAGCTCCGCCTCTGCCGAAGGCGATGACAGGCTTGCCGCAGGCTTGAGCCTCCACCGGCACAATGCCAAAGTCTTCCTCCCCTGGAAAGATCAGAGCTTTGCACTCCGCATAGTAACGCTTCAATTCCGAAGCAGCTTGCCAATCGGCAAATTTAACGTTTTCGCGTGCGATTTTCACCAACTTTTTCTTCTCCGATCCCTCGCCAACGATCAGCAGGGGAAGGCCCAGCTCATTGAAGGCCGCGACAGCCAAGTCTATTCTCTTATAGGGTACCAAAGCGGAGACCACAAGATAATAGTCTCCTTCTTGTGCGCTCAGCTCGAAATGCTCGGTATCCACCGGCGGGTAGATGACCTCGGCCTGCCTGCGATAATGCTTCTTTATACGCCTTCTCACGTTCTGCGAGTTTGCCACAAAGTAGTCGACCCGGCCGGCGGATCTCTCGTCCCAGGTTCTCAGGTAGTTCATGAAAAACGGAACGCTCCAGCGGATAATCGGATTCAGGCTGTCCCTGGAAAAATAGGTGTACTACATCTGCCAGGCGTACCTCATCGGAGTGTGGCAATAGCATATATGGCAGGTTTCAGGCGAGGTGATTGCGCCCTTGGCCACGCAGTGGCTGGAGGAGACAACCAGATCAAAGCCGGTCAGGTCAAACTGCTCGATGGCTGTGGGGAAGAGCGGAAGATATTTCCGGTAGTGATCTACAGCAAGCGGCAGGCTCTGGACGAACGAGGTTTTGATCTTCATCCGGGAGATGGCCTCCGAGACCGATCCCTTCTTATGCAGGAGAGTATGGATGGTTGCGTCCGGAAAGAGCTCACATAGTATCTCCAGGACCTTCTCTCCGCCTCTCATCCCGGTTAGCCAGTCATGAACCAGGGCTACTCTTGTCTCTTGCATAGACATCATCTATCCTCTTCTGGAGATCGATGGTTGAACCTATGGCCTTTGCCACCTTCAAGTAGTGATTGATCTCGTCAAGAGAGAGTTTCCGCTTCTTTCGGTCCTTCAGATATTTCTCCATCACCTGATAGGCTCCGATTCTGTATTCCCAGACCTCTGCTGAAACTCCTTCGAAGTATTGATGTTCGTTTATGAAGACCCTGCCATTTGCCTTGTCGTAAACAACCCTGTTCACTATGTTGGAGTTCCCTTTTGGAAAACCCACAACCGTCTCGCCAAGCCCCGGGTGCTTCAGCAAATGAAGTTCCACGAGCGTTCTTCCGAGATCACTCAGTTTTCCAAACAGAACTCTGTTTGACGGCAGGGGAATTCTTGGGAAATCGATTGTCAAAAACTCCTCGTAGCGCTTGCGGTACGTGGGAGAGTAGAGTACAGCATATAGGTAGTAGAACATCTCCTCCGAAGTTGTATTCACACCAAGTGCTGTTTTCATGACCTGCAAGAACTCCGGAGTGAAATTGCTAACGCGCGAAGACTCGCCCGCGTTTATTGACTCGATTTGTTCGGACGCGGATTGAGTACCAGGTTCTTGTAGGGGCAATTCATGAATTGCCCCTACTGCAGGTTCATCCGTGTAAAGGTACAAGGGAAAGAAATAGCCGGTTTCTTTTGTCTTTATAGAAACGTAACACCGATCACCTATGTGTTGAGTAACCAGAGCTTGCCGAAAAGGGGCATCCGCCAGCAATCGCGAGGTAACTAGAACAAGATTCTCCTTCAGCAAATGTCTCATTGTTTTTCGGTGAGCCCTTCTCAGGAAATCTGAGTAATACGTAAACCTTGTGTCAAAAGGGCGATAATCATACTGTACAATGTTACGTCGGTCAAATGTCTCACCCCTTGCGAAAAGCTCGCTACGGCGCTGGTGCGTTCTCCAGCCGGTTGAAGGTCTCAGACCGTGATGGCGCTCCAAGTCCTCGGCAGACAACTTGGGATTCAAGACGTCCAGGTAGACTTTTACTTTTTCCTGCGTGTTAAAGCCGACCAGTGCCTCGTCCCTGCCGGTCTCAACGCCGCTTGACCACTCCCTGAAAATCTCATCAACTCCGTAAAAGCTGCCATAGTCCACTATGTCACGCAGGCTTTTGGGAGTAAGGAAGTAGAACCCTGTTCTGTATTTTCTTGCCCAGCGTGTCTTCCTGAATCTGTCTTCGAATTTCTGAACGTTGACCTGTTGCCAGTCGGTGGTTGCGATATCGGTCTTCATCAAGTGCTCGTATTTGTCCTTCCTGGTTCCCCACAGATCAGCGTAGCAAACCTTTCCCAGCTTCTTCTTGCCAGCGCCCATAGATTTCGCTCCAGTATGCGTCGTGCTCCAAGTTGAAGTTCTTCGAATCCGGGTTCTCTCTGTCCAGTTCCCACTTCAGCGGATTATTACGGATGTATTCTCTAATCCTCTTGAGCTCTTTCTCATTTCGGATCACGTGCTCGTAATAATTCCGCTGCCAAAACGCCTTTCCACTGCGATTCAAGATTTCATTAATCCGTCTGGCCGTGTTCATCTTGAAATACCCAACCACCTTAGGCAGCAGCATCTTGCGCCTCTGTACGGGCAACTCAGGAATTGTCCCTACGCCCGTGCCAGCAGTCGGTTGTCGAACATCTGACAAGATGAATATTATCCCGTGAAGGTGGTTCGGCATAATGACAAACTCATCCAACTTAACCTCAGCAAACCTGGTTTCCAGCTGGAGCCAGCGTTGTAGGACAACAGTGAGAAGTTCAGGTTGGCGGTCGAAGTATGGCTTCCTCTCTTCTGTGCAAAGGGTGACGAAATACCCCCCACTTCGAGAATAGTCATGGTGTTTCAACCTGAGAGCCCTTCTGTGCGGCACACTCCCATTCATGCCTCAACTACCCTTTTGTTTTTGACGGCAGTTTAACAAAAAGCGCTATTGCCACGCCTTGCTGAATATCAAAAACATTCTCGTTCTTGCCGACGCGGAAATCCGGTATTCCGGCCTCCGTTCTTCTCGGCAAAACCAGGACATTCGTCTTCGACCGGCTATGAACAAGCTCAGAGCATTCTTCAATCAGTCTTTTGAGGGCAGGGTAGAAGCTCTCTTCCCTGAAGTCTCCGCCTGAATAGATCCCGTGGATTTCATCGAAGTACTTCGCCAGAACTCTTCGCAGTTGGGCCTCTTTTGATTTGCCCGTCATCTTGAACCGCAGAACAACAAGTTCCGTACCACTCACGGCTTGGAATACGCTAGCATCTTCACCCAAGCCGCTCACATCTCGGAGATTATCCTTGCAACACTTCTTATGTTACCTTGCTGCTTGCCGAAAATCAAGCGTTTTTTGCCGCCAGCCTGCGGGGGCGATTCGTGAATCGCCCCTACGACCCTTATTGCTAAAAAGCGACCCCCAGCCTTTCAAGCTGCCGGGGGCCGCTTCAGATCGGTCGAGATCAGATTAACTCTCTCTTAACATGGCGGAGGGTCTCCACCCTTGTACAGATAGTTGAGCAGGTAGATCACGTCCGCCAATTCCACGATGCCGTCGCAGTTAGCATCGCCCGCTTCCAGCGGAACAGGCGGGTTATCACCCTTGAACAAATAGTTGAGCAGATACACAGCGTCTGCCAGGTCTATGAACTGATCCCCGTTGGCGTCGCCGTGCATGAACTCGGGAGCTGTCCGTCCTACACCAAACCAGTTCATGATGCGACGCATGAGGGTGTATCGGTTATTTGGAAAAGATCCCGATTCCGGCACCGCCTCGATGGCGAAAGTGAAGAATGCCACCTTGTATACGGAAGGTCCGGAGGCAGGATAACGCAAGGCGCAATGGTTGAGCAGATCGCCGTCCTTGCCGGAATATTCATCCAACTGCGCTCCAGGCCTGGAAGGAGCAGATTCCTTGCCGGTGGCGTAGAAGATTCCTGAAGCCTCAGCGTCGGGAAATATGTAATCCGAGAAGTTGAAGAAAGGATAGTCTAGCGCGAACGACATACCTTCCGAGACCGTGTCGTCGGCCACCCCGGAGACGGAGTTCACTCCCTCGTCATCGTCATGCCCTGCCAGGTGCAGATAGTCGGTAATGAAAGCATCCGGGTTGTGATCCAGCAACAGATCCTGACTGGAGAGAAGAAGACTTCCGCCGTCGTCCAGGTAGGTCATGAGCCGGGCTTCGTCCGTGGAATCCAGGGTCGCCGGATCTGACAGGCTTCCGTAGTCATCGCCGGTGCTCCAAACCACCGCCTGGTATAGCTCGAACAGCGTATCCGGCGGGCAGCCGTCGGTCGCATGCGTCCACACATCGTACAGAGCACCAACCGAATCCAGAGCAACGGTTATGTAAGTCTCGTACGACTTGTCTCCATCATCGTCCACGAACAGAATGGGCCTCTGGCCGATCAGTACGTCGAAGCTGTCCTCCGTGTAGTAGCCGCCCCAGCCGCTGATCTGCAAGGTCATGGCGGCCTTGTACCCCTGAGGGCAGTCCTCGGCCGCCGCGAATCGATAGGCAGACAGGGAAGCTCCTGTCTCGCCTGATGGTATGTCCGGGTAGGATGCGCTGGCCACTTCAATGGTGACGTTGGGATCGGTGCAGACCAGATCAGCCGTGATCTGGATTTCCCCGGCGCTTCCCTCGTTTTCCAGGACTATTACCATGCTGCAGGTCTCGCCCGGATCGGGCTTCCCGTTATCGTTTCCTCCCAGATCCTCTGTCTGCTTGGCCTTATACACCAGCGCAGCGGCATGAGCTATCACGCTCACGTCCTCGCAAGTCCAGTTCCCGTTGGTCGCCTGAACGTCTATCTCGAAGGTGATCATTTCCATATCAGGCACGTCGGGGGATACCTGGAAAACGAAACCGTTGGTACAGGTCGCCGTGCCGCCGGGAGGTACCTCGCCCCAGTAAGCGGAATCGCTCAAGATGGTAACGTGCGGACTGGTGGTGGAGATTATGCCATAGGTGCTGTGGGCGGCCGAATCACCGAAGTTCCTGAGTTCCACAAACAACTCCAACGTCTCCGCAAAGTCCACGTTGCCATTGCCGTTTCCCATGCTTTCACCCACGCTGTCGTCGTCCACGCCGTAACTCTCCAACACCAGGTAAGCATCACCCGCAGGGATGACGTCTATGATCCCCTCGAAAGGAAGCTGATTATGGGCGGTGACGGTCAGTTCCATGTTCCCCAGCGTGGTGGGCGAAACGTAGAGGGTGAGGTTCCCGCTGGCATCGGTGTATCCGGTCTCGAACACTTCCGCTCCCTTTCTCAGGCAGACCAGCGCCCCGTACAACGCAGCTCCCACACCGTTCTGAACCGTAATATCCACCTGATAAGAGGGCAGCATGGGGATGGTGGGAGGGAAGGTAACCGTCATGTCGTCGGCGATGTACGTCCAGATGTCCACCGATGGATCACCGTTCACGTTGTACATGTCGAAGTAGTACTTTACATCGGGGTCATTTGCCCCGTAGTGCTCAGCGAGATGCAACAGCGCCTTATCGGTCATGGCTGCCACCGTATAACAGGTCTCCGCGAAAGCGGCGTCAAACATCCTTCTCTCCAGTATGTCGTCCTCGTCCCAGTAACTGGAGTTGGATGCGCCCCAGAAAGCTATGGCTCCTTTATTGGCCACCTTCACCCAGGTCTCACCAAAGCACTCGGACATGTCGAAGGGATTGGTGGAGCAAGCGTGAGACAAGACCAGCGGATACTCGTTGGCGTTGCTCAGGTTGCGCACGTCTGTCTGGTCGTACGACCCGGTTTGCCAACCTGACGATGCTCCGTGTCCCGAATAGCAGACAATGCTCTTGCCTGCGTTTATGCTGTTGGTTACAGCAGTTGAAGTTACGCCTCCTAATCTCTCCCACAGGCTGTCCACGAAGATACCCATGGGGATGAGATAGTTCAGGATGGCCCACCGGTGGGTGGCCTCCACCAGCGAGGCGTGATCAGATGAGGCGATGAACAATTCATGCCTCATCCATTCCAGGTCAGGCAAGGTTGGATTCTCGTAGTACAGGAGCTTGTTCACCATGTCCGTTGCCTCGGTGGTAGAACGCACCGGGAATCTGGCGCGAAGAATGTCCCCAAACAAATCCCCATCCATCTGCACGAAGTAAAGATCCGTCGCGGTGTAACTATGTGCCCCGGTGTAGGTGGGAATCCAGCCCACGTCACCAAAGAAGAGAACGTACGTGGGAGGAACGGGCCACGTGCTGTAAGCCTGCGAAATATAAGTCTTTATGCTGGCGGTGGTCGTGCCGGTCTGATTTGTGTTGGCCACGGTGACATGATAACCCTTCTTGCTCTTCCACTCCGCCAGGGGAGCCGCCTGGGCTTCAAAACTGGTGTGCACGATGATGAGGTAGCCGATGGGTAAGGTGGGCAGGGCTTTGATCAGGTTCCGATAGGACGCATAGTTGACGAACAGGTCCTGGCACATTTCCTCGAAGGGTGGAGAGGAGTATCGGGAAAGCATGGTTTCGGTTTGCACCCTGTCCGAGCCAGAGAGAACCACCCGCAGCGCAACGCGGGAATAAAGCTTCAAGGTTCCTGAGGCTGGATTATAGCTAACCGGGGAGATTTCCACGGTGACGAACCTGTGTGCCCGGATGGCGCCCACTTCCCCCTCTGTGGCCAGCTCCGCCGGATAAAAGCCGTCCTGCGCATAAGCTTGCTCATCGATAATAAACTTGGCATTCTCCCAAGCGCCTTCGATCTTAGGTATGGGCGGCTGAACAGGAATGATGGGACTGGTAATGCCCAGTTCGGCCAAGGACTTCTCCTCAAACTCCGAGGAGATGATCTCCACGCTTACGTCAGCCCCGTAAGGGATCTGAACCATCTTCCTTATCACCGGTAGATTCGGCAGGCCAATTAGGTTAGTCACGCCGCACTCCGGAATACTCAGCCTTGTGTAAAGCCCTCCTTTGGTATCCACCTCTTCCGACCACAGACCGAATATCTGGACATCCAGGATCACCTGATCGAAGTTTGACTCCACAACACTGATCACAGGCGTCTTATCTGGCCCCGGCGCGATTTCTATCCACTGTGCGCCGGACCCGGCCCACAATGATGTCCAGCCAAGACAGAACCAGCCCGTCAGCAGTAGCACCAGCGGAGTCATCTTGAGCCGGTTCAGGCCGTTAGATTTGCACATGCCTACCTCCTTTAAAGGTGGGAGTTAAAGGACTCTCTCAACGCGGGCAAGATAATCCTGCAATTGAAGCTGGGCAAACAAAACTTTCCTTCCTTCAAGAAATTCTACACCATCCAACTTATAAGATACCACGAAATCAGACCTTGTCAATTCTTTTCTCCGCACCTTCACACTTATTTCAACCAAGTGGCACCGACACAAGGCTGCTTGTCCCAGAATGGGTGGTTGCGTTCCACCTAATCCCTTGGTGGACGGTCACTTCCGTTTACTCGGGTCGCCTTCAAATAAATCATTGACACCACCTGCCGTTTCGTGTATCATTATTCCGGCTTTCAGAACCAAAGAAAGAAGATGATCGCAGATGTCAAGAACTCAGCTTTTATGGATTGCACTTTTCGTTGTTCTCCTCTTTTCTCTCTCTTGTAAAGAGTCGGAGCATAAGGAACCCGGGATGACAGATAGACAATCTCAGGAAGACATGTACGCTGAGAGACGAGAACGGATGGTCCTGCTGCAGATTGAGGCCAGGAAGGTCAAGGACAGGCTGGTCCTGGATGCCATGCGAAAGGTGCCCCGGCATCTGTTTGTTCCCCAGGGCATGCGAGACCAGGCTTACACCGATGGCCCCTTGCCCATCGGAGAAGGCCAGACCATATCGCAGCCGTACATAGTCGCCCTGATGACCGAGCTTCTGGGCCTTAAGGGGGGCGAAAAGGTTCTGGAAATAGGCACCGGTTCCGGTTACCAGGCAGCTATTCTGGCTGAGATTGCCGAGGAAGTATATACCATCGAGATCATCTGCTCGCTGGCTGAGTCAGCGCAGAAGAGGCTCGGGCAGAT
>CAYFQZ010000598.1:0-20186 GCA_964345305.1 uncultured Ignavibacteria bacterium
TCTTTTGGTTTGACTATCGATATGAAGAGAAGGCGGCAAGGAAACACTTCAGTTCGCCCGAAGCTGCCCATCGTCTGAGCGCCTACCTGGATCGTTTGTCCGGGCTGGACAGCTTCGAGAAGGAGAAGATAGAGCAGGCATTGCGGGCGCTGGCAGACGAGCTGCAGATAAAGCCATCAGCCTTGATACATCCGGTTCGTCTGGCCGCAACGGGAACCTCAGCCGGGCCGCCGCTTTTCGATCTGCTGGAACTTCTCGGGAAAGAAGAGGTGGCGGCGAGAATCGAAAAGGCAGTCAAGTTTGTCCGCAAAAGCCGCGAAGCTCGCAGGCCTTAAACCTTTGACAGATTTCTTAACCCCCTGCTACCGAAAGGAGAGTGAACAATGGCAAGGAAGCCCCGTGGTTTAATGGCAATTGCTGTCGTTGTGTTCGCACTGTTCTGGACCCCGATTCAGGCTCAGGAGACCCGGCCCATTCAGTTGTCTCTGGTGACGCCGATCCAGATCTTCTCGGAAGATTACCGCATTACGGGCGTGCGGCTCAACCTGCTTTATGGCCGGAACACGTCGGTGTCGGGTTTGGACGTTGGGCTGGTGAATCATACCACCACCGGAGAGTCCGTGGGGCTGCAGTATGGCCTGGTGGGCATCAACGATGCCGACTTCATGGGCTGGCAGGACTGTGGGGTGAACATCACCAGCGGCAAGTTCGAGGGATTCCAGTACGGGATCGTCAATTACGCGGATTACATGAGCGGATTCCAGTTGGGCCTGGTGAACTATGCCAGGAGCGCAAAAGGTTTGCAGATAGGGCTGGTGAATATCATCCGGCAGGGGGGGCAATTTCCGGTCTTTCCCATCGTTAACTGGTCATTTTAGAACGGGAAAAACTCAGACTCGGCAGTTACGCAGGTATTTTTGACGTAGGCAGGGTCAGCTGGATTTGAAGGAGACGCGTGCTTTGACAGATAAGCGTTTCGAAAACGTCAAAGATCAAATTGGCTTTTGTGGAATCTGGTGCGGCAGCTGCGTGGTAGGCAACGGGGCTCTAAGGGAATTGACCAAGAGGTATGAGCAGGTAATCCAAGCTTACGGCCTGCAAGAATGGGGCCCCAAGGACTTCGATTTCAAGGAATTCAAAAAGGCTCTCTCATCGATACAATCCATGCCACTGTGCCAAGGATGTTTGAAGGGCGATGGCAAGCCGAACTGTGAGATACGAAGGTGCGCCTCAAAGAAGAGGATAAACGACTGCACCGAGTGCGATCAGCCTGAGACCTGTAAACACGCTGAGATTCTGGAGAAAATGCGCGCGGGCGCTCTCCGCGCAAATCTTCTGGTCAAGACCGAGAACGTGGATCGACGAAAGCTCATCAAGAGGTGGACTGCTGAACTGCAGACCATATGGCCTTCTTCTGTATTGTTTCTCCCGGATGACTGAGTGGGCGACGCTCAGCTTCGAACTGGAGAAGATTCCCGGGCACGATTCAAGAAACCAAGGTCAGCACTCCAAGGTTCCTTACCTCCTGCCGCCGCTGCCGAAGAAGCACCGGCCCGAGAGTCAGGAATTCAGAGTCCCTGATCTACCTGTTGTACAGGTTTCCATCATCGGTCATCTCCAACAGACGAGACTCTAATCATCCGCCATCTGTCGGCTCAAGAGAAGCCGTGTCTTCATTTCAGCGATAATTCACCGCGCCCCAGACCCTCTTCCTCCACAAGAAGGTCCGCTGGGGATCAGAAAGATTAAATTTCTGACTTTTGGGGGCCGATCCTAAACTGATGTGAGAACCGGAAGATGCTTCCTCACCAGGTTATGTTCCTTCTCAGAAGAGATCCGGGATAAAAGGCTCTTTTCAGCCGCATAAGAGGCTCGATCCGCTTAACAAGCTGGTGCGAAGGAGGTGAGAACCGATCATCCAGCTGCTTTACAGGCGGGTTTTGTGATTAAGGCGTCAGCAAAGCAGGTCGACGCGAAGGGGACGAAAGGAGGAAGTGGAGATGAGAAAGCCCCCCTTATTTGTCTTTTGCACTGTTTTTTGCGCGAGCGTGCTGATGTTGATCGCGTGCGAACTGATTGCTCCCAACTCACCTGCTCGAACGGAGAGTCTGACCGTCGCAACCCTATCGACAGGACATGGCGCCCCCAACGGCCCCCATTACAATCTGAACGTCATAGGAGTTCCCAGAGATAAGACAGCAGACATGGAAGGCAACCACGGCCACCGGATATTCGTTAAGTTGTGGGGCAAGTCCAAAATACTGCTGGCAGAGGGAGAGGACTTCCTGGTGTTGGACGCCAATGGGACGGACGGCAACGGTGCCAAGTTCCAGCTGCCCGATCCGTTCCCGGAGGACGATTTGGTCACTACTTATGTGGTCTATGCTCGTGCTCTGGGAACTCCCGGTGGATGGAGCCACGCCACCACCTGCTACGAGGATACAAACGGTGAGGTAATCTGCTCAGGAGACACTCTGAAACTAGAGCGGAAGCACGAGCAGTCCAAGTTCGAGAATGTGAGCAGGCAGCTTCTGACCCTGTGGGTCGACACGGACGACGACGGAATTCCGGACACTCGCGTCAGGCTTTTCGATGACGCAAATTACCAGTATTTCTGGGATTATGACAATCACGGGCTGAAGCTGGCGCAGCTGCGATTCTATCCCATCTCTGAAGACCTCGGTGGCTAAGTAAAACCTCTTTGGCAAGTGTGACAGGAAAGCGACCTGCTTTGCAGGGGCAGGCTCCCAGAGAGCCTGCCCCTTTTTCTATTCCCCGTCTTGACCAAAAACGTTGTACTGCGGATGAAGTGCTTCCGGAGAGTCGGCTCACAAAGGCGAGTGTTCTGCAGCAAGGGACCGGTGCCGCCGATCCATTCCGTTCAGAGTACCTCTTTGATGGTCTCGGAAAGTTGCCTTATGCCCGTCTCAATCTGCTGGACCGCGGGGAAGGAGTAGTTCAACCTCATGGTATTGCCGCAGGAAAGGTCGCAGTGGAAAGGACGGCCGATCACATAGGCCACGTTGTGCTCAATGGCAGTCATGAATATCTCTTTGGTGTCGATCCTTTCAGGCAGCGTCAGCCAGAGGAACATGCCGCCGGTGGGCCTGGACCATTTGACCCCCTGGGGCATGTACTTCTCCAGGGCGCTCAGCATGGCTTCCAGCTTGGGCCGATAGCGCTCGATCGCTTTCTCGATCGACTGACTCATCCTGCCGCGCTTGATGTATTCCGCCAGGATGAGCTGGGTGAAGGAAGGCGTACACAGGTCAACCGACTGCTTGAGCAGTACGATCTTCTTGATGAAAAGCTCATCTGCGACAATCCAGCCCATCCTCATTCCTGGGAATAGGATCTTGGAAAAAGTCCTGAGCTGCAGCACACCCTCGCCGCCGGAAAGCGTCCACAGGCTGGGCAACAGGTCGCCGGTGAAGCTGAGCTCGCGGTAGGGAGAATCTTCCAGAAGCGGGATTTCACGCTGTTGGGCTATCCTGATCAGCCTCTTCCTGCGTTCCAGCGACATGGTGATGCCCGACGGATTCTGAAAGTCGGGAATGGCGTATATGAAACGCGGCTTCTTGCCATCCCTGTCCAGTTCATCCAAAACCTTTTCCGCACGGTCGACATCCATGCCGGCATCGTCCATGGGAATGCCGTGCATCTCCGCGCCGCAGCGTCTGAACGCCTGCAGTCCGCCCAGATATGAGGGGAGTTCCACGATAATCGGCGAGCCCTCGTCCAGAAACAGAAGGGAAAGCAAATCCAGCCCCTGCTGAGAGGAGGATGTGACGCACACCTGTTCCTTACTGGCCACATCACCGAACTGGGCCATGTGGGCAATCAAGGCCTCCTGGAATTCATCCTCCCCAGGTGTGGGCCCGTACTGCAAGGCCAGATAGCCCTTTTTCTCTAGGACGTCTCGAGTGATCTTGATGATATCCTGGATGGGGAACAGCTCAGCGTCGGGCAGGCCTCCGCCAAACGAGATAACCCCGGGTTTGCGGGTCCACTTGAGTATCTCTCTGATTTCGGAGCGGAATATTCGATTGGATACCCTTGAGAATTCGTAGGCCATCGTCGATCCTCCTTGTCTAATGATTCTTCAGCAGGACTTCTTCTGGTGCCGGATCAGATTGGTTATCATACACAGCCCCGGACAATTATGAACACAGGCGCCCTCGCGTCAGCGAACTTCTCGCGTATTACCGTCCGCCTGCCATCACCGGGGGACATGCACGACGGAATGAGCAGTGAGTCCCGCCAGATCATTACTCTACGTGGAGAAACCTCAGGTAGTTGCAGCTCGGTGAGGCCTGATCCTGCTGCTTTTCTGAACTTGACCGGGCGAATAGGTAAGCAGCGCGCGGGTGCCGACATACGTCTGGCCAGTCGAATCGAGCCGGCGCCGCCGACCATCTCCTGTGCATCCTGTCAGGCCGAAACAGGATCCATCGGCACACCCCGGCGCGGGCACGCGGTTTCTGTGCTCGTCAAATCTGAAAAAGATACTGCAACTTCATGAAGAACTGTCGCGATGTCATTCTGGTTGCCCTTCCGGTCCCGTCTTTCCCCAGGCAATGGAAACGGCAGTACTCGTAAGCGGATCCTATGTAAAGCACCGAAAAAGGGCTGAGTCGGTAGGTCAAAAGGGGATCGATATCCCAGGTGCGGTAGAAGTCGTTGTACTGAACCACCAGTCGCGACGACAGCTCCGGGGTCACCTGGAAGTTCAGTCTTGTTCTCGCAATGTAGCCCTCGAAAAGCTTCTCACCGGTCTTACCGTGATGGGAGTTATTGAAGTCATAGCTGGTTTCAACCAACAGCCTGTCCAAAGGCTTGAGATTGGCCCAAAGAGAAAGCATGATTTCCTTGTCCGGAACCAGCAGCCGGCGGGCTATGTTGCGGGCGTAAAGTATCGATCCGCCGAAATCCAGCAAACTCCCCAGACTGGCACTGCCGCTTTGGAACCAGCTCCAGATATTGTCATATTGGACTTTGCCAAACTTCTCGGCGCTTCTCATGTGCATGGTGCGAAGATAGATCTGTGCTACCTTTAAATATGTGTGCAGGTTAAACCACACATATTGATCCTTCTTCTGTCCTTCGAAATTCCACACCGTGCCCACTTGGACATGCGGATTGATCCGGTCAACAAAGGCGTTGTCAAAATAATGTGTGTAGCCGACAGCCAGATCCGTCAGCCGGCGGTTATTGTAGGTCTGGAATCCGTTATCGGCCCGAAAGGTAGGACTCAATTCCCGGTAGCTGTCGTCCACGCTGAAATGGCGCGAGCGCTCTCTCAGGTTGACGATAACCGCGTGGCCCGAGTATGACTCGCCGTCATATGCCGAGGTGTGGGATCCAGAATCGAAGGTGGAGTCAATCAATCCGAGGTCCATGGCCTGGTTGATTTGGGAGGTGAGTCGGCTGTCATCCGGTTCCACGGTATGGGTCCCGATGAGCTGAAACTGAAGCCTGAAGTTTCGGTGAAGGAGCAGCTGGCCGTCGAGGTTTAGAAGCGTGCCCGATCCTCCACCCTCCAGACGGCGATCGGCGGCAAGCAATCCCATATGCGAATCCGTGCCAAATCCCTGCCTGTACCTGAAGATATTCGAAATGCTCTTACCGGTCAGCAGATAGGCGCTGCTCTCCTCGAAAGGTACAATTATGGGGCTGTGCTCGTCCCGTGCCGCCACATAGGCTATGCTGGCGCGATCGATGCGGGCCGTGGTCTTCCCGGCAAACTGCGGATCATTGATAGTACGTGTGTAGAATACGTTAATCCAGGTGCGGAACAGATCACTCCCCTCCTGAAAGAACGGCCTCCGCTCCGGATAGAAGATGGCATAACTGCTATTGACGTCGATCTGGGCAGCGTCGGATTCGACCTGGCTGAAATCCGGATTGTATGTTGCTTCGGCGGTCACGTTGGAGGTGATGGCGTACCTGGCGCCGACGGATGCCTCGCCGTCGGGATCATGGTTCACAAAATCATAAGGACGCTCCGTCGTGCCCGCTCCGGTCAAGTCTCCCGATTGGAAAGCCATGACTGAGGGAAGCAGCTCGATTCCTCTACCCGGCCGGACGTTTTCGATACCGGAGACTGTTCCCCACTGGCAGGGCCAGCACGGCTCGTCGCGATCATATGCAGCCCAGGAATACTCGTAGTGACTTTCGCGATAACGATGGCGGTAGAACTCGACCTTCCACTTCTGCTGGACCTGGTTGGGGAAACGAAGGCTGGAAAAGGGTATGGCAATTTCCACCTGATACCCGGAATCGGTGATCTGAGCGGCCGACTCCCAGATCAGGTCATAGCTTTCGTCTTCACCGGTGGTAGGTGACCACAGAGCATCCATTTGCACTCCGTATGGGTTGACATTGAGGATGTATGCCCAGGAGGCGTCGCCGTATGTATCGATGAGAAGGCCCACCATATCTTGATTTGTCCGCAACCGGTCCCGCTCGCAAAGCGCAGCCCGGATAGTAGCGGGGTCCTCATGGCATATGAAAGCGGCATAAAGCCTGTGGTCATCGTACGAGATGAGTGCCTGTGTTTCCACCTCGGGCTTGACCTGATCGCCCGGGCTGTTTTCGACGAAGCTTTTCGCCCTGGCAGCCCCGGACCATCCCGGATCATTTAGGTAGCCGTCGATCTTGACGCTTCCGGGCGTCCTTGTCACCTTTAAAGCAGGATGATAAACCGGACGGAATGTGTCATCGACTTCACCGCCGGTAACGCCATCTGCCGAAACGAGAATAGCCAGGATTGTTGCCACAAGAATCATGGATTTTGTTTTCACGTTGCTCCTCCTTGTTTGCTTGGTTAAAGCTAGCCACTGGCCGCGGAGCCACCGGTCAGGTTGGCTGCGCGGATGCCATCAAGGATCATAGCGGTTCCGTTCATTTCAGAATCACTTGTCCAAAAGCCAGAAATTCGCTGCCCGTTGTAAAGAGGAGGAACCCCGCCATGTCCACCTCCGAGTCAGGCAGCCTTGAATAGCTGCAAGTTCTCTTAGACTTCAGGTCCAGGCAGCCTACGGCCGGGACTGCTTTGCGCGCATCTCGTGTCTTCAGCATAGGTTCCCACCACCTTTCGTGTCCTTCTCCTGGCAGATGACGGCGCGTTGGTCCGCCGCCATCCAGCAGGGGAAGGGTTCGTTTTTTCTGCTCACCTGGACGCTGCAGGCAGCGACATGGGAGAGCAGAATGTTTCCATTACTCCTATACCAATCACGTGGCTTGGTGAACTGGGCTTCACAACAATATATATACACATGCACATATCATCATATCTTCTTCGACAGCTTCGGGTTTCAAGCTTTCATTCTTGAAATTCCGCCGGATGACCTCTGGGCAGCACGGGAAGTAAGCGCCACCGGGGCGCTGATTGATCTTTTTCTCTTCTCAAATCCCGGGGATTCGGCACCCGGGATTTGAGAGAGTACGTCGCTGGTACTTCGCAGATGAGAAAACCGTGGGGGCAGTTTAGCGTCGTGCCCGGGTCACGCTACTGCAGCCGCTGCTGCAATGAGCAACCCTGGGAACCGTGAATCGTTTCATGACACCCTCCTTGCTGGGGTCTCCTCTCATGGAACCCGTCTGGGTTCCCGATACTTTTCAACGCCTACTTCTTTTCCTCACCAGAGGGGCAGCACTCTGATTGGGCTTTCCCGGCTTGCTTGAACATCGGCACGCAAGAGCAGGAAAACCACTCCTTCAGATCCTTCCCGGTTACTTCGATTCGAAAACCTTCGTCGGTCTCGGTAAATGTGATCTTTCCGCGTTCCTTTTCCACTGCGCTCACCTCCTCTCGTTTTGCCATGTCTATATAGATATATGCACATATGGCCATAAAAGTTTCAAAAAAAACTCCCTCCCCTATTTTTTCTTGCCCTTCCCGGGAGCCGGACCTTCAATCTTGAGGTCGTCACAGAAGCAGGTGCAGCAATTAGCCACCGCTTTTCTGTTCAGACTGTAGTACACGTTTTGCCCATCGCGGCGGTCGATGACGATTCCGGCGCCCCTGAGCAGGGCAAGGTGTCGGCTGACCGTCGGTTGGGATAGCCCCACGGCTTTGACTATCTCGTTGACGGTCATTTCCTTGCATGACAGAAGCCGGAGGATTCGCCGGCGGGTGGGATCCCCGAAAGCTTTGAAGTACCTGCTGAATGTTTTCTGGTCCATGGCTCCGCTCACTAGGGTGTTTTAACCGGGGTCATACCCGGTCTTGATATTCACATATGTTAATACGCATATTTCCGCGCCTTCTTTTTGTGATACGGTTTCTCCCCGCCTTCGTTTCCGCTTAAGCCGGCTTGATCACGCAGGCTGGAAGCTCCCGTAATCCGGGGATGACGGCCCCGGATTGTGCCCCGACGCTAATCCGACATGCTATTCGTCGGCATGTTGATGCCGATTCTTTCGCTTAGGACCGCGTTCGTTGAGGCCCAGGGAACAGGATCGTGGCGGCCTTGTTACTTTTTACCCTTTCTTTTGGGCTTTCTGTATCTTGGCCCAGGTGTCGTGTAGGGAGACCGTCCGATTGAACACAAGTCTTTCACTGGACGAATCCGAGTCAACACAGAAATAGCCGAGTCTTAAGAATTGATAACGATCTCCCGGTTTCGCACCCGCCAGGCTCGGCTCAAGTCTGCACGAGGTCAAAGTCTCCAACGAGCTCGGATTCAGATTCGACTTGAAATCGGAACCTTCTTCAACATCGTCCGGGTCTGCTTTGACGAACAGATGATCGTAGAGTCGCACTTCTGCCTCGATAGCCTGATCGGCGGAGACCCAGTGCAGCGTCCCCTTAACCTTTCGCCCGGCCTTGGCGCCGCCGCTTCTGGTTTCAGGATCGTAGCTGCAGCGCAGCTCGATTACCTCACCGGTCTTTTCGTCCTTGATCACTCTTTCACACTTGATAATGTAGGCGTGCTTAAGGCGAACTTCTTGTCCGGGCGCCAGACGGAACCACTTTTTCGGCGGATTTTCGAGAAAATCGTCCTTTTCGATATACAGGGTCCGTGAGAACGGAATCTTCCGCGTCCCCATGCCTGGATCCTCGGGATTGTTCACCGCATCCAGCTCCTCAAGCTGGCCTTCCCGATAGTTCTCGACGACCACCTTGAGCGGACGCAGTACGGCCATCACGCGCGGTGCCCGCTTGTTTGAGTCTTCACGCAGACAGTGCTCCAAGAGGGCGATGTCGACCACGCTGTCACGCTTGGCCACGCCGATGCGGTCACAGAAGTTGCGGATCGACTCCGGCGTGTAGCCGCGTCTGCGCAGACCCGAGATGGTGGGCATGCGCGGATCATCCCATCCGCTCACGTGTCCCTCCTGCACCAGCCGGAGAAGCCGTCGCTTGCTTAGAACCGTGTGGCTCAGGTTCAGGCGAGCGAACTCGATCTGCTGTGGATGATGGACCTCCAGCTCATCCAGATACCAATCATATAGCGGCCGATGGCCCTCGAATTCCAGCGAGCAGAGCGAGTGCGTGATCCCCTCAATGGAATCCGACTGGCCGTGAGCGAAATCATACATGGGATAGATGCACCACTTATCGCCCGTCCGGTGGTGTGTCGCGTGCAGGATGCGGTAAATGACCGGATCCCGCATGTTCAAGTTCCCCGATCACATGTCAATCTTTGCGCGCAGGACCCGCGAACCATCAGGAAATTCACCGGAGCGCATGCGCTGGAACAGATCTAAGTTTTCCTTTACCGAACGGTTGCGATACGGACTCTGCTTGCCGGGTTCGGTCAGCGTGCCGCGGGTTTCTCTGATCTCATCCGCACTCTGGTCGTCAACGTAGGCCTTGCCCTTGTTGATCAGCTTCAGAGCGAACTGGTATAGCTGGTCAAAGTAGTCCGATGCATGGTACAGCCGATCGCCCCAATCGAAACCCAGCCACCGGATGTCCCGCATAATGGCCTGGGCATAGGTGGCTTCTTCCTTGGTCGGATTAGTATCATCGAACCGCAGGTTGCACAAGCCCCCGAAATCGGCGGCGATGCCGAAGTCGATGCTGATGGCCTTGGCGTGCCCGATATGCAGATAGCCGTTTGGCTCCGGAGGAAATCGAGTATGCACTCGCCCGCCGTATTTGCCTGTCCTTAGATCTTCCTCGACGATCTCACGGATGAAATCGGAAGGACGGACGGAGTTTCCCTCCTTTGCGGTTCGCTTCTCTTTTTTGCCTTTATCGTCATTTGAGCCGGCATTGGGTGATTTCATATCCCTCCTGCCTCGATTTAGACTGCCTCAACCAAAAGTATCTATCTGTCCCCGGCACTTCAATATAGGAATATACGGGCTCGCACGCCAGAATAAAGTGCAGAACCGTTGCGCGCAGCCAGATGCTTTGTTTTCAGGGCGATTCATGAATGGCCGGGTTGCTCGACGCAGAGCTGGAGCTTGAGCGGCGCGGTCTCTATCGGATTTTTCAGTTGACTCTACGTTGGTCATGTCATATACTTTTTCAGTCAGCAGGGGAGTTCAGAGCAGAGCTCCAGCAACCAAGTTGGTGCAGCCAAAACCGTTATTCTGCCTCTCTTTATGCAGATTCCTTTCATAAGAAGGGCCAGAAGTCTTCGCCGCTATCGCCAGATAGTTGCCATTCTCCTTAAATATGGCTTCGGTCAGATCCTGGATCAGATGAGAATCTTCCCCCGCCTGCGCTTAAAGAGAAAGGCCGTGGCCGGACCCGAGGAGTTGGCAAGGCTCACCTACGCGCAGAGAATTCGGCTGGCTTTGGAAGAACTGGGTCCCACCTTCGTCAAGCTGGGCCAGGTGCTCTCCATGCGTCCCTTCCTGATTCCCCTGGATTTGGTGATGGAGCTGACCAAGCTCCAGGATCAGGTCGGGCCTTTTCCCTTCCCGCAAGTGAAGCAGATCGTGGAGGAGGAACTCAAGGCCCCCTTAGATGAGCACTTCGCCTCCTTTGACACCGTGCCCATAGCCTCTGCATCCCTGTCACAGGTACACAAGGCCGTGACCAAAGACGGGCTAACGGTGGTGGTTAAAGTGCAGAGGCCGGAGATCAGACGAGTCATCGATGCGGATATGGAAATACTCAAGGATCTGGTGAACCTGCTGGAAAGATACGTTCCGGAGATGAAGCAGTACGATCCGCGCGGAATAAGGGAGGAACTGGCCAAGTCCATCCGGAGGGAGATTGATTTCAATAACGAGGCCAGAAACATCGAGGTCTTCAGGGAGAATTTCAAGGAGGAGAAAGCCGTTTTTGTTCCAAAAGTCTTCTGGGAGAAAAGCACCTCCAAGGTATTGACCATGGAGTTCATCGACGGAACCAAGATATCGGATCTTCGGGAGTTGGAAAGGCGAGGAATAGACAAGAAAAAACTGGCCGAGATCGGCGGGAAGATGGTCTTCAAGCAGATATTCGAAGACGGGTTCTTTCACGCCGATCCCCACCCGGGAAACCTTTTCGCGCTGGAGGGCAACGTCATCGCACCGGTCGACTACGGCATGATGGGACGGTTATCGGAGACCACCATGGATGAGCTGTCGGAGCTGTTGGTCTCGGTGGTAACCTGGCATCCGGAGGGGATTGTCAAGGTCTACGAGGACGTGGAGGTGGTGGGAGAGGATGTCAACCTCAGAGCCCTGGAAGCGGACCTGGCCGATTTTCTCTATAAGTATCACAAGATTCCTCTCTCTCGTTTGGACATGAAGACGCTGATCAACGAGGCGTTTGAGATAATCCATCGCTATGATATCAGAATCCAGGCCGAGTTGATGCTGTTTTCCAAAGCGATCGCCACTTACGAGGAAGTGGCCAAGATGCTGGATCCGGAATATGATCTGGTCACCCAGATGATACCCTATGCCAAGAAGCTGGCCTACCGCAAGTTCAGGCCGCAGGTCCTGCTCAGAGATCTGTTCACCACCTCTGCCGATCTGCGTGATCTGGTAGTCAGGTCGCCTTTTGAGATCAAGAGGATAATAAAGAAGCTGGGCAGGGGACGTCTATCGTTTACCTTTCAGCATAAGGGCTTGGACAAACTCATCCTGGAGCTGGATCGCTCTTCCAACCGGGTTTCGTTCAGTTTGATCATCGCCGCCATAATCGTGGGCTCGTCTTTGATAATGCGCCTGGAAACCAAGTACACGCTATTCGGTTATCCTCTGTTCGGCATACTGGGGTACATTTTCGCCGGGGTGCTGGGAGTGTGGTTGGTGATAGCAATTTTAAGATCAGGGAAACTCTGACCTCTCCCCCTTAGTCCCCCTCTTCGTTTCACGGAGAGGGGGAAACAGGGAATGAGGTTTGACGATAGAATGGAGAAATGAGAAGATAGGAATTGAGAATGAGGTTGAGAGACCTCTCCCCCTTAGTCCCCCTCTCCGTTTCACGGAGAGGGGGAAACAGGGGGTGAGGATTCAAGTGATATGTATAGATCACAAACACCCGGTCATATTTTCAAACTTTGCCGAAAGCTTCGCCAAGAGCCGACCATCACAGAAAAGCGTTTATGGGAGCATCTTCGTTCCAAGCGTTTCAAGGATCTAAAATTCCGGCGTCAACATCCTATAGGAAGATATATTGCCGATTTCTATTGCCGAGAGGCACGTTTGGTCATTGAGTTAGATGGCAATGTTCATAATACTAAAGATCGGAAAGAGTATGATCGAAACCGCCAAGAGATAATAGAGACACGTGGAATTCGAGTACTGCGATTTGAGAATAGTGAAATTCAACGGAACATAGACAAAGTATTGCAGGAAATATTGTCTTTCACCTCTCCCCCTTAGTTCTCTTTCCATGCAACGCAGAGGGGGAAACAGGGAATGAGGTTTAACGATAGAATGAATAGCTGAGAAGATAGGAATTGAGAATGAGGTTGATAGACCTCTCCCCCTTAGTCCCCCTATCCGTTTCGCGGGGAGGGGGAAACAGGGGGTGAGGTAGGAGGTTTTATTGACCAAAACCGAAGTCGAAAAACTACTGAAAAGGTTCGTTGCCGTGATGAAGAAGACCTACGGCAAGAAGGTGGTCTTCATCATCCATCACGGCAGCTGGGCCACCGGGGAGGCCAAGCCCGACAGCGACATAGATGCGCTGGTGATGCTCGATAAAATCTCCAGGCCTGAGTTGAACAAGTTGCGGAGGATATTGGGTCAGGATCAGTTCAAGAAGATGACCGTTCTTCTTTTCTCCCGACTGGACATGGACAACTTCGTCCCCTTCGCTCGCCATCAGTTCCACTACGGGGCGAAACTGCTTTACGGAAGCTGCCCTCTGCCCGAGCCGACCAGAGAGGAAATGCTGACCGAGATAAAAAAGCTGGCCAACCAGGTGGGGTACTGGAGCAAGTTCCTATATACCCATCCTCATCTGGCCGAGAACGTGGCCAGAAAGATGTACTGGAGATTCAGAGAGGCGATAATAGCGCTGAGAGTATATGTCCACTGGAAAACCGGGAGTTTTCCTGTCACCAGAAGGGTGCTGAAGAGGGCTCTGACCGATCCAAAGGATAAGGAGATCGTGGAGATCATCGAGGAGTGGGATAAGAACAAGGATAAATACGAGAAGAATGCTGACCCTCTGCTGGTCAAGGGCCTTGATTTCTCGCAAAGGATATTGAAGAGAATCGATGGAGAGCCCAGGAACAGACGTGGCCCGGCAACCCGACGGCCCGACATCCGCGGAGGGGCCAATAATTAGGTCCGGGAAGTCAATGTAAAAATCTCTTGACAAACTAATTGGGGCAGATATATTAGTCCAAACCCGAAGGGAAAACCTTATTTTTTCCGAGGTGTCAGTCAGTCGAACGAAAAGTGGTCAAGAACTCTTAACCTTAAGCGCCTAAAGGAGAAAGGGGTGAGTTTCCGGATGAAGAAAGGAGTTTTTGCTGTCGTTCTTCTGGTTCTCCCGTTTTTGCTCCTGATGCTGGGATGTGCGGGGGAGCCCACAAAGCAGCTTGCCGATGCCAAGGCCGCATTGGATAAGGCCAGGCAGGCTGAGGCGGACAAGTATGCGCCTGATCTGTTTACGCAGGCTGAGAATCAAATCACGGAAGCCGAGAACCTGATTGCCCAGAAGGAGTATGGAGAGGCCAGGAAGCTGCTGATGGATGCCACTTCCGTGGCCGATCAAGCTGCCTCCCAGGCTGTTGCCAACAAGGAGAACACGAAGACTGAAGTTGAGGATTACATGGCGGCAATCAACGGCGCCATGACCCAGCTCAAGGAAACGCAGGATCTGGCCAAGCAGTGGGGCATCCCCAAGAAGGAAAGGGAATTGACCGAAGAAATGGCTGCCTGGGACGAGAACCTTAAGAAGGCTCAGGCCGAGTACGACGCGGGCAATTACTACTCAGCCAAGGAACTGGCTGCCCAGATACACCAGGAGGTAACCGACAAGGAAAATGCAATAAGAGAGTTGATATTGGCCAAACAGAAGTAGTCGCCGGTCAGCTCTTGAGCCACACGACAACACCGGGGGCAGTGCAAGAACCGGAAAAAGCATTGCTTTTAGATCAATCCGGGATCATATTTCCGATGTCTTCGCGAAGGATCAGAGACTCTCTGATCCTTCTGCTTTTCCGCCACGTTCCCGGACGGAGACAGGCATAACAGAAACCCGTGCGAGAGGTAATTCTACTCCTCTCGAAGTTGCCCCGATCTTGCGGTATGAGATCGTAAGGTTCCGTTGTCTTTTCTGATCGAGACGGGGCGCAGCCCCGGAACGCTGCGCTCTCATACGGAAGGGCACTCAGTCTGCAGAGGAAACATCGACCCTGCCTCGTCTCGGCCGGTTCCGGATCCTTGCCTCGATCCGCCCGATCAACTTTCGGCTACGTGTTTACGCAAGAAACTAAGGAAAGCCCTGCTGGACTTAGCTACTCTGCCTAACACTTTTCTCTTACGTTCAAGCCGGTTCTCAGACGTAGGCCACGGCATCTATCTCCACCTTCATTCCTTTTGGCAGACGCGAGACCTCAATGGTCGATCTGGCCGGCGGATCCTCCTTGAAATATTCGCTGTACACCTCGTTCATCACGCCGAAGTCGTCCATGCTGTGCAGGAATACCGTGGTCCTTACGACCTTGTCCAGGCCTGAACCTGCCGTCTCCAGGATGGCTTTGAGATTCTCCATCACCTGGCGGGTCTCCTGGACCACGCCGCCGTGAATCCTGTCACCGGTTTTTGGGTTCAAGGCGATCTGCCCCGAAACGAAGATCAGAGACTCCCCCTCCAGCTTGACCGCCTGCGAGTACGGCCCCACGGCTCGGGGAGCGGTGTCAGTTTGGACGATAGATTTGGGCATATGCCTCCTCCTTTTTGGGCTTTCACCTCAGGGGTCACAACCTAATAAAAGCAATTCCATCCGGTTTGTCAACCAGATTTGTTGATCGTTATTTCTGCCGCACAGCGCTCTATAAACCTAACAGGGAGTCCCCTTGAACCTACCTGGAATCGGCTTGACCGAGGCGAATTACCGCCCCATTTCCCAGGACCCTGAGTATAACTTGCGCACTTGTGAGCGGCCGGAGCCACAACTCAGGTAAGGCTGACGGCGACACACCGTTACTCAGTTTGGCTATGTGTTTCCCCGATTGTGTCCACCGCGGATGGCGATGAGTCTTCTTGTTCTAAAGGGACGGATGAAATCTGCTTTAGCTTGCCTTGGAATCTCTCCAGATTCCTTTCGGCAGCATCATAGCTGCTGGAAGCGTGTCGAAGATGGGTGCCGGTCAAATCGAAATCTCGCGCGAACCGATCCAAGTCCACTCTCAGCCTTCCCAGGGCCGATATGATCTCAAGCGCGTTCTTTTCCACCTCCAGACCCTTGAGCCCCAGGATAATGGTCTGAAGGTACAGGTAAAAAGTATTGGGGGAGACAGGCATCACCTTCTTCTGCATGGAGTAGCTGGCAATGCTCCTGTCGTCGTCCTGCTCTTTGATTATGGTCTCATAGTACACGTTTTCCGCCGGGATATACATCAGGGCGAAGGGGAGGGTCCCCTCGTCAGGTGCTATGTACCTTGTCGCTATCGCGTCTATATGCAGCCTGACATCCGAGGCAAACTTTCGCCGATAAGCTCGCCGCGCCTGATCCGAATCCGCTTCCAGCAGCCTGCGGAAGTTCTCCAATGGGAACTTGGAGTCGACCGGAACCAGCCTGTTGCCAAGACGAATTACCGCATCCACCTTTTCCCCGCTCTTGAAAGTGTGAGGGAGGCTGTAATGCTGGGAAGGCAGAATCTGGCTCAGAAGATCGCCCAGAAGGAATTCGCCGATCCCGCCTCTGATTTTTGGCGCTCTCAGTATCTCCTGAAGGCTGGAGATGTCCTTTCCCAGTTCATAGATCCTCTTGTTCGATTCCTCCAGCCGGGCTAAGTTGACCTGCACGTCGCTGACCGCTTTGCTGGTGCTTTCAAACCGCTGAGCTAAGATTTGATCCGTATTCTCCAAGCTTTTCCTGACCTGCTCCCGCAGGCTGGAAATTTGCTTCTGCATCAGAATGAACAGAAGCACCAGGACTATCAATGCAGCGCTGCCGAAAATCAGATACTCCATGCCGGTCTCCGATCACACTTCTTTCATCAGGAACAGGCCTGCGTCGGTCGGACGGGTCGACCTCTTCAATGTAGAGCCAGCCACAAACGCCAGTACCACAAGCATCAACGAACAAGGAACTCTTATGCACGACCCCGCGCCTTAAGTCTCATCACCTGCGGTCCGTGTCCACCTCTGGGCGAGCTTAGCGGGCGTTGTGCCAGCGAGCTTGTGCTGAGACGATGGCTCTATCAGCTACTCTTTCTTGGTCACTTCATCTGTGAACTTCTTCACGAAAGGTGCGAAAAGGTCTATGGGTACCGGGAAAATGGTGGTGGAGTTCTTCTCCGTTGCCACCTCGGTGAGGGTGGAGAGGAACCGCAGTTGTATTCCCACCGGTGTTCTGCCGATCACCTCTGCGGCAGCGGCCAGCTTCTCTGCTGCCTGGAACTCTCCTTCCGCATGGATCACCTTGGCTCTTCTTTCTCTCTCTGCCTCCGCCTGCCTGGCGATGGCTCTGCGCATCTCCTCCGGCAGGTCCACGTTCTTGACCTCTACCACCGACACCTTGATTCCCCAGGGCTCGGTCTGGTCGTCTATGATGTGCTGAAGCTCCTTGTTGATCTTCTCCCGGTTGGTCAAGAGATCGTCCAGCTCCACCTGGCCTAACACACTTCTCAGCGTCGTCTGTGAGATCATGGAGGTGGCATAGAGGTAGTCCTCGACTGCCACGATAGCCTTGTTGGCGTCCATGACCCGGAAGTAGATAACGGCGTTCACCTTGACTGAGACGTTGTCGCGGGTGATGACATCTTGAGCAGGCACGTCCATGGTAACTACTCTCAAGCTGACCCTTACCATTCGGTCCACTATGGGGATCAAGAGTATCAACCCCGGGCCTTTGGCCCCAATCAGTCTTCCCAGTCTGAATACCACCCCTCTCTCATATTCCCTAAGTATCCGGATAGCATTGGCCAGGATGAAAAGCGCGATGATTATGATAGTTAAAAGCCCTGCGCCAGCCATGAAAACCTCCTTGTGGTTATGAAAAGCCGTTAAATTGTAGTCGCTCGGTTTTGAGTTGCCGACAAACCTGTTCTGCGGCAACTGCTATTTCGACAAACTGCAAACGAATCGACGGTAGTAAGCTGTCAGTCCGTACAAGAACACTTCCCGGATGTCGACCTAACACATCCAGACTCCGGGCAAGATGCTTTAGACTAGGCTTCCGCCGGCCAACCAGAACTTGCCGGCTTTTATTCTTGTTTCTTCCTGGTCACCTTCAGGGTCAGATCTTCCACCGCGGTGACCACCACCTTTTCCCCCTTCTTTATGGGCTGATCTGCTTCTGCCTTCCATATCTCCCCGTGGATAAACACGTCCCCTTCCGGTTTCAGCGCTGTTCTAGCCACTCCCACTTCACCCTCCAATCCCTTTTGTCCGGTAGTTACCTTTCGCTTGTGAGCCCGAACCGCGAATCCCAAGGCGAATATGAAAAACAACGCGGTGCCTGCCGCCACCGTGATTATGACTACAAGTGACGCCCGCATATAGGGCACCGGCGATTCGAAGAGCAACAGGGATCCTAGAACCATAGATATTATTCCTCCAATGGTCAATGCTCCGTAGCTTACGACCTTCACCTCTAATATGAAAAAGATCAGAGCCAGAATCATCAACAGCAGGCCGGCGTAATTGATGGGCAGAGTCTGCAGGCCGAAGAAGGCTAGAATCAGACAAATTCCTCCCACAATTCCCGGGAAGATCGCGCCGGGGTTGGAAAGCTCGAAGAAAAGCCCCCACATTCCCAGCGTGAGAAGGATGTATGCGATGGTGGGATTGGCGATCACTTCCAGGATTCTGTCTCGCATGCTTATCTCCACCTTCTTTACCTCGATGTCCTTCGTGCTCAGTTCCTTCTCTCCGGAAGGAAGACTGACCAGGCGGCCGTCGCAGGAATCCAGAAGCGCCCGCAGATCCTTGACCACCAGGTCGACTACGTTCAGCTTCAATGCCTCGTTCTCGGTTACGGATACACTTTTCCTCACCGCGTCCTCCGCCCACTCCTCGTTTCTGCCAGTCCTGCTGGCGATGCTTCTTATGTAAGCTGCGGCATCGTTTTCAACCTTCTCGGCCATGACGGAGTCCATCTCGCCGCCCATGGTGACGGGATGTGCCGCGCCTATATTGGTTCCCGGAGTCATGGCGGCAATATGTGCGCTGAGCGTGATGAATACTCCAGCGGAGGCTGCGCGCGAGCCGGCCGGGGACACGTAAACGATCACCGGTACGTCCGAGTTCAAAATCCTCCTGGTTATGATGCGCATGGACTCGTCCAGCCCACCAGGCGTGTTCAACTCGATGACCAATGCTTCAGCCCCGTCCTCAACCGAGGACTTGACAGCGTTGACAATTATGCGGGCCGAAACCGGTCCGATAGGTCCATCTATGGTGACCAGGTTAATGTGACGCGGGGAAGCAACAAGCCCCCAGGCTCCCATAAAAAGCAACAGGAGTATCGATATCGCAAAGCTCTTTCTCATTCACCACCCGCTTTCCAAAATGTCCGCATTTCTCCCCCATTAATAATACCCCGCCAGGGTTAATAAAGCAACAAAAATGTGATCACCGACCAGCGGATTTAGGGCCGATCCTTGCGGGCGCAATCCCAGGATGAAATTAGAAAGCTTCCGGACACCGGCAAGCTCGAATCCCGGCGAGGACGGGCCTTCCGATTTTTCGCGTACGGGCGGAGTTCATCTCCTCCCACGGTATGTGCATGTTGTCCGCTTCGGGTGGAGGCAAGCCCTGAACCGTATGATTCAGGGCAAGCTCCACCCCTACGCGATTATGGTTTTGTTGGCTCCGCGCGTAGGGGCGGATTTTATCTCCGTGTCCATTATTCGGTGAATCTAATCTTTACGAAAGACGGAGGATGCCGGGTTTGGGACCCGGCGCCTTCTTTTCTAACGAGTCGATCTTTAACATGTTAGGTCCAAGTCTGCGTGATGCGTTTCCTCTCAGAACCGACCGCGGCCCCGAAAATGGCGAGGAGCTTCGATGGGGACAAGCAGCGCCTGTTTCCGAACCGGTATTGGAGGATTTTAGATAATTCGCTTGATCCTACGTCTCTGAAGAGTTGGCATTAACCTCTCGGAATTGTACGATATCTCCCACCTCAGTATTCGTCGCACGAAGCCTGCCTGACGGCAGCTCCAATACGCCCTGAGCCCGCAGGGCGATTTTCGAAAGACGATTCGGTTTGAGGTTATGATGAACAGTCAACACTCGTCCGTCACGAGATAGAAAAGCCACGTCGATCGGAAACTGCATGCGAAATGTGTGGATCCATTGACAGGGACCCAGATACATGCCCTCCTCGGGACCCAGTCCGCTGCGCCCGAGGAGCCCCCGCCGCCGCTGCTCACTGGTGCCCGCCCACTCGACGCGGCGCGCTATTATCGTACCTCCCTTTGAGACGTTGACCGCCTGTAAGGATGGCTCAAGAGGACTGGTTTCTTCTTTGCTTTCTTCCGGCATACCCGCCCGTGCAACTTGCAGGGTCACTGACCGTCCTGCAATACCGCCAGAAATCGGCTGTCTCCTCAACTCCGCGGCTTCCGGTCAGAACCCAATTTTAAAAAGGGGCGGGGGTG
>CAYFQZ010000599.1:0-3200 GCA_964345305.1 uncultured Ignavibacteria bacterium
GGATACTATCTTGACCTGTGGAAAACTCCCAACGAGAATTTGCAGATCTATGGGTTTCTCACCCTGTTTGCCCTGGCCGTGATCTGCGGCGAGATCAGCTTGCGCTTCCTCAGGCGGATTCCAGCCCTGGAGACCGAGCCCACCGAGGCGCCGAAGGTTGATTTCTTTAAGCTGCTCAGGTTCCCTCTCAAGGACTCCAACTTCGTCAGGTTGACTATCTTCAGCACGCTTTGGAGTTTCAGCGTCAGTCTCGCCGCTCCGTTTTTTGCTGTCTACATGTTGACCGATTTGAAGATGAGTTATGCTCTTTTGGCTTTGGTTCACATAGTCAACGAGGTGGCTTCGATCCTGGCTTTGCCTCTTTGGGGCAGGGTCTCTGACCGCTTCGGCAGCAAGCCGGTGCTGTGGCTGACCACATTGACCACGGCCCTGCTGCCGGCTTTGTGGCTTCTTACCGTCTCGCCTCATTTTGTTTTGATAATAGTGATTCTCCAGCTGTATGGAGGAATCTTCTGGTCGGGCCTGAACCTCAACAGCAACAATATCCTGCTCAAGCTCTCGCCCAGGCAGCATAGGTCCGTATATCTGGCCACCTTCGCCGCGATCACCGGGCTGGCAACTGCCATTGCGCCTCTGATCGGGGGATTGCTGGCGGTACAGCTCAGGGACACCCGGCTGAACTTAGGGCTGGCCACGATTTACGATCTGCACTTTGTGTTTCTTATCTCTACCGGCCTGCGCCTGCTGAGCCGCATTTACCTGAGGAAGATCGTGGAGGACAGGGAAAAGCCGGTGGGCGAGATGATAAGGGTCCTGAGCCGGTTCAGGACTCTGAACGTGACCAAGGGATTCGAGCCTCTGCTCAACTACGTTTATATGGCCACCACCCGCATAGCCGACTTCATCGAGGGAAAAGACAACGGAGAGAACCAGGCAAATCAAAACCGCTTGCCTGAGAAACAGGACTGAGCTTTAGGGTTCGGGATTCAGACCCACGCCTGAGCAGTCTATGCTTCTGTTCGTTCTCTCAGGTCACACCCCTCGGCCTGCGCCTGCAGGGCATAGCTTGGTACGCCGGAAAAGAAGCTCTCGATGCAATAGACTACTCTGTGCTGTAAACAATGAAAACGCGTTTTGGATCGACTTCTTTGGTAAGATGCAACACATCGTCGAGCCGTGGCTCCGTGGATCGGTATGTTCGGCCGTCAGCCCCGAGAAGCCGGACGTATCTGCTGTGCGCCTGAAAGACCTGGACGACCCTACCTTCGAGAATCATACGTTTCGCATCCTCCCATTTTATCTCCGTCGCTTCTGACGTAGCCACAGCTTTCCAGAAGCCCTTGCGACAGCGGTCCTTCTCCGCTGCGATCACCAGCAGCGGGTGAACAAGCCGAAGCGCTTTCTCCTGCTCGGCGGTCATCTCTTGTTTCTGCCCAGCCAGGCAGTATGATAAGTGAGCAACGATACCGTCTGAAGGGGAAGGTTTCTTGTCCGCCTCGGCGAAGACATTTACGGACACAAGAGCCAAAAGAACCATTGCAAGTGCTGATTTCTTCATTGTTCTCTCCTTTTCTTGTTTCTTATCTCAGGTGACACCCTTCGGGCCGCGCCCGCAGGGCAAGATATGACACAACAGGGAACTTATTTTTTCTCTATCCTCGCCGCGAACCTGTCCAGCCAGTTGTCAACTAGCTCTTCTGGTTTGAACAGTTGACTCCTTTCGGATTTCCAAAGATTGTTGTCGCTTATGTCAACATATAGAGAATACTTTTCCCTTTCATATACCCTCGGTCTCGAATCCCGCCTACGCGAATCGGGATCAGTTTCGAATATTACAAACTCCAGTCTTGCATCCATGGCACTGTTTACAACGGTGTTCGTGTAATAAGCCTCAAGACACGTTCTCCCAATCCAAACATGAAGTCGGTAACCAAATCCGTCCTCCTTGGGTCCCTCGAGACGAATTCTTGCTGTGGAAGGATCTTCGCACAAACGGCGCACGTTTCCAGCGAGAGTGTCGATCGTGTGTTTTGCCGCATTCAATGCAATCGACACTCCTGCACCGGACCACACGATACGTTCGGAACGCTCTCTCTCGGTCTTCTTCTGAAGAGAATTGCGCAACTTGCTTAGTCCCCGAGAAGGATTCTCTACCGCTTTGCCTCGCTCGAAAAAAGCAACAGCCTTCTTTATCTCATCGACTACTTTCTCAACTCCGTCCTCAGCTTTTGCCGCAACGCGATCCGCAAGGATCGGTGAATAGGCCATCACATCTTCTTTGGACACACCTTTCCAAACGGGCAAGATAACTTTCTTGTCCTTTTCTTCGAGCGCGAACAGACCATTCAATTCTTGTTGTGGCCAGTTCTTTGCGAAAAAGTGATTACTGAGCACGACAACGCCATAATCGCTATCGGCTAGACCTTTGCTGATTTCCTCTAGCAAGCTGCAGCCCACCCGCAGCTTCAGTTCGTCGTACCAGACTTGAAAATCACCCTCTAAAGCTTTTGCCAGTGGCCTTGCGAATTCCTCTTTGTCCTCGGACGCGTGGCTTATGAAAAGTTTCTTCTTCACGTCAAATACATCCCCTTCACAGAATACCGGTGCCTATCTGGGCAACAGCCTATTGGTACATGATTCATCAAAAATATAGGCTTATCGCTATCCTTTCGTCAAGTTCTTTTTCCCCGAAACCTCGCGTTTTTCCGAGGAAACAAGAAAAGCCTTGACTTGCCAAGGTTTCATCTCATTATTATCCTCAAGGTCGAAGTCCCCGAGCAGGAAGGGCAATCATGACTAAAAACGGCAACATCTTCCGCATCGGCACTTCCGGCTGGTCGTATCCGGCGAAGGCGGAAGGAAGCTGGAGCGGTATTTTCTATCCTCCGGGCAAGGCGGATGAGCTTTCCTACTATGCCCAGCGGTTCAACACGGTGGAGATCAACTCCACCTTCTACCGCCCGCCGGCTGCAGGCTATGCCTGGAACTGGGCAAAGAAGACGCCGGAGCATTTCGATTTCACGGTCAAGCTATGGCAGAAGTTCACCCATCCCTGGATGTGGGCCAAAAGATCAGGCGACGACTCCAAGGTCAGCCAGGATGACGTGGACACGTTCAGAAAAGGCATCGAGCCGCTTGTGAAAACCAAGAAGCTGGGGTGCCTGTTGATACAGTTTCCTCCGAGCTTCCAGCTCAACACG
>CAYFQZ010000600.1:0-4578 GCA_964345305.1 uncultured Ignavibacteria bacterium
CCAGACCAGAGGAGCGATGATGAGCTTCTTTCTCAGTTATGTGTTTGTAAGTGCGATCGCTCTCAAGAGAAACAAAAAGCACCCTTCTGTCAGCGTGAGCGCCGGATTTTGGAGATTGACCGGGGTGATGGTATTTTCTATCCTCTTAGCGTTTCTGCTGTTTGAACCACTGACCGCGAGCCTGAGTCACAGATTTTACACCCTTTATCAGCTTCCCACTGAAGGTGCTCAGGAGACTATCGAGATAAGGTTGCTTATGTGGCAAACGGCTCTGAAGGCCTTTCTTGCCCAACCGCTGTTGGGCATCGGAGTAGGACAGTTCCGGCTGGTTCATCTGGTGGTGCCCGAGCTTCGCTTCTCTCCTTTGTCTATGTACGTGATCGGTCTGGGAGCCCACAATATCGTTCTGACCTATCTGTCGCAGGCAGGATTTGTGGGTGCATGTAGCCTTCTGTATTTCATGTTTTCTTTTCTGAAAGTTGGATTACAGACACACAGTTACAGCCTCAGCAGAAGTGAATTGTGCGTAACCACCTCCTTGTTCGGCATACTGTTCTTCGTTTTCGTATCCTCTCTCTATGCTGGGGCGTGGTTCTACAGCGTTAGTGGTATGGAATTCATGCTTTTTCTTGCACTGACCGTGACACTTGAGAGAACTCTGGCAGCCAGGGGCCGGGCGACAAGCCCTGTGGGGACAAATCCGTGATGCGTCGAGGTCATCTGCCCTAGGAGACCCTTCAAATCGAGTCGTGATCAGCCATGTGTAGCGCTTCAAATCCGGAGCTTTCGGTAATAATCGTGAGTTACAACACCAGGGACCTCCTGATCCAGTGCTTGTCTTCGGTGCTTAACCAGACTGTTGAGGTCGATCTAGAGATCGTCGTGGTAGACAATGATTCTACTGACGGCAGCGCAAGCGAGGTTAAAGCCAAGTTTCCGCAGGTCCAGGTTCTGATGAACGAAAGGAACATTGGATTCTCCAAAGCTAACAATCAGGCCCTCAGATTGACGAAAGGAAGATATGTTGTGCTTCTGAATCCGGACACGTTGGTATTGGACAACGCGCTGGATAGGATGGTCAACTTCATGCGCAATCATAGAGGTGCTGGGATACTGGGCTGCCGCATCCTAAACCCCGACGGTACCTTGCAGAGATCGGCCTTTCCACCTCCGTCAGTCTGGACCAGCCTAACATCGAAGCTTAGTATCGAGCGTCTCTTGCCCGGGAAAGCTGATCGTTACTACCGCCGCCATCTGGAGCGACTATTTCCTTCGACCCTGACAAACTCGTATTATGACAAGAAGTGTGAGAAAGCACAACACGCTTTCCGGGTCGGCTGGGTGTCCGGCGCGTGTCTCTTGATTAGGAGAGCTACTGCGGAAGATATCGGGCTGATGGACGAAAACCTATTCCTTTTCGGAGAGGACGCGGACTGGTGCACACGCGCCAGAGAAAAAGGGTGGGCGGTGATGCTTCTTCCAAGCGCCAGAGTCATCCACTTCGGAGGTATGAGTACGTCTGGCGCGCTGTCAACCAGCATTGCGGCCGGTCAGTTTTCCAGACTCTACTTCGCCAAGAAGCATTTTGGGCCCGGAGCCGTGTCTGTCCTTAGATGTGTCGCTTTTCTTGCGCTTCTGGCAAAGCAGATCATAATGAGGTTGAAGCGCGGTATACCAGAAGCCGAGCGGAAATCTAGGCTAGAGGGTTATCGAGAAGCCTTCAGGATTGTCTTGGGCAAAATCAGATGACCAAGATGTGGCGGAGATATGGGAAGGATTAATCTCTTGCACCTGATAACCGGACTCGAGACGGGCGGTGCAGAGAGTCTTCTCGTCAACATCGCACGCAAGTTGGACAAAACAAGATTCAATGTAAAGATAGCCTACATTTGGGGTCCGGGGTCTCTGGCGGCAGAGATCAGAAGAGCAAAGATAAGCGTATTCGATCTCTCGCGAAAAGGAAAGCTCGATCCCCTGGTGTTAATCAGGCTTATCTTCCTGCTGAAGAGAGAGAAAATCAGAATACTTCACACTCACTTAGTGCACGCCTCAATAGTGGGTCGTGTGGCTGCAAAACTGGCCGGCGTTACGCAGATCATAAGCACGAGACACTATGGCTATTACGAGAGGGAGAAAAGCCTGATCAATTGGCTGGAGAGAAAGACCGCCGCATTCAATAGCCGGTTCATCGCGATCTCCGAGAGCGTTAAGGATTACCTGACAAGAAAGCAGAAATACGACTGCGAGAAGGTGATTGTGCTACATAATGCCATTGACCTCAATCTGTTCGATTCAGCGCATCAGGTTGGTGTCTCAAAGTCCGGAGTCAGCCCTGTCATTGGATCTGTCGGACGCCTGCACTCGTCCAAAGGATATGTGACGCTGTTGAGGAGTATGCCTTACGTGATAGACAGGTTTCCGGGAGTGAAGCTGGTAATAGTGGGAACAGGGAGGGAAAGGGGCCGTCTGGACAGGCTCTGTGCCCAACTTGGTATTGCTGGCAACGTCGTTTTTCTAGGGAGTGTGAAGCCGTCTGAGATCCCGCTTCTGCTCAGAACCTTCACAGCGTTTGTCCTGGCCTCCAACTGGGAGGGATTTGGCCTGGCAGCGGTCGAAGCCATGGCTTCCAGCCTGCCTTTGGTAGCCAGCGATGTGGGAGGCCTTAGTGAAATAGTTCAGGATGGAATAACCGGCTTCCTGGTGCCCGCGCGTCGGCCCCGCGTCCTGGCGCAGAGGATAGTTCAATTGCTGGAGAACCCGGACCTATGTCTGCAAATGGGCAACGAAGGAAGAAGACGAGCACAGGCCCTGTTCTCACTTGATTCCATGGTAAAGAAGCTTGAAGACCTCTATGGCCACATGCTGGGACGGGACCCCGTAGGAGAATCAGACCCGCGATGTTGTTACTGAGAAAGGGTGACCCCCAATGAGAAGAAAAGTCAAGGTTCTTGGGATCATCACCAGGTTAGCCGTGGGCGGTTCCTCAATTCATGCCGTGCTTCTGGCGGCTCACCTGAACAAAGAGGCTTTTGATGTGACACTGGTTAAGGGGCGTGAAGGCACGGATGAAGGAGATCTTCAGGACTTGGTCAGCCGAAAAAACCTGACCCCTTTACTCTTCCAGGAGTTGAGGAGGGAGATCTGCCTTAAGAATGACGTGATAGCCTTCTGCAGGCTTTACGGGTGGATGCGCCGCGAAAAGCCGGACATCGTTCATACCCACTCGGCCAAGGCGGGTGTCCTGGGTAGGTTGGCAGCGAAGCTGGCCGGCGTGCCGATCATCGTCCATACCTTCCATGGCCATCTCTTTCGGGGGTACTTTGGTCCGGTCAAAAGCAGACTGATGATGTTAACCGAGAGACTGCTGGCCCTGATCTCCACGAAGATTGTGGCCGTCACCGAAAGTCAGAAAATGGAACTCTTTCGTTACAGGATCGCCCCTTGGCGAAAGCTGGTGAGCATTCCTCTGGGATTGGAGCTGGACTTATTGCAGAACCTGGAGACCGAAAAAGGGAAGTTACGGTCCGAACTGGGACTGCCGGCCGACTGTCCCCTGGTGGGTTCCATCGCCAGATTGGTTCCGGTGAAGGGACATTCTTATCTCCTCAGGGCTGCCAAGAAGGTCGTAGCCGCCGTGCCGGAGGCGCGATTCCTGATTGTGGGGGATGGAATGCTCAGAGGTGAGTTGGAGGACCAGGTGAGGAGCCTTGACATTGAGGACAGCGTGATCTTCTGCGGCTTTAGAAAGGATTTATCTAGGGTATATGCCGACCTGGACTTGGTGGTCTTAACCTCTCTTAACGAGGGGTCGCCCGTGGCTGTCATTGAGGCTATGGCGTCTCAAACGCCGGTAGTGGCCTACGACGTGGGCGGAGTGGGAGACTTGATCGAGCCCAACGTGAGCGGTATCTCACTTCCTTTCGGAGATATCGACAAGCTGGCGGAATCTGTAGTCTACCTGCTTAGAAATCCCAAAGAGCGTGAGAGACTGGGGCGCAATGGTCGGCGCAAGGTCTACCCGCGCCACCATTACGCCAGATTGGTCCGAGACATTGAGAATCTCTATTCCCAACTGTCTACCAACGGCTGCCGGAATCAAAGCGCTTGCAGGATGCCTAATTCGCCCCGTCTTCTATTCTCCTAAGGCTGGAGACTCCCTAGCTGACGTCGCCAGGGCGGCGTGGGCGTTGCAGTATTCCGTGGGGGCGAACTTGGAAGAGGCTTTAGGAAAAATGGTCCACTGGACGAGGAGGTAGAGAATGCCCCCGGGGACATCAATCCGTTGTGATGCGCGAAAGGACGCTTCACTTAGGTACGTGAGGTCGTTGGAATGCCGTATCTGATTGTCTTTGTGTCATCTCTCGCTATCGTATCTGTCGTAACGCCCTACCTGCTCAAGATCGCCAGAAGATACGATTTCTTGGACTACCCTTCTGCCCTGAAAATCCATACACACCCCACGCCTCTTTTAGGTGGTTTAGGGGTGTTCATCGGCTTCGCAATTGGGATCTTGGTGAGCCTGCTGCTCTTCAGCTACCGGTTCGCGGCAGACACGGCGGGGGTCCTGGCCGGCGGAGC
>CAYFQZ010000601.1:0-4033 GCA_964345305.1 uncultured Ignavibacteria bacterium
CACTGATTCGGTGTTGATGCCGGCATGGGAGAAGCTGGAGGTGGGAGAAGGAACCTACTACGCTCTTCAACCCAAAGGATGGTGCAGGTACCACTGTTTCAACGCGGACATCTCCTCGAAGTTCTTCAGTCCGATAATCGCAAACAACTATCAGGAGACCTCCTATCCGGTGGCTGTGTTTCAGTTTGAGCTATGCAATTCCACCGCGGAGTCCACAGAAGTCTCTGTCATGTTCACCTGGCCCAATCCTCCCTTTGACATGGGCAGATACGCCAGAACCGGTCTCACCAACACCTTGATGCAGACGGCAGAGATAATCGGAATCGTGCTCAAAGCGGTGCATCCGGCCAACACCGTCGAAACCCAAAACTCCGAGTGGTGCATCGCCACCAGGCAGATGGAGGATCTGACCGTCAGTTACGCCAGTTGGGACCCATCAGGAGACGGGAGCGACATCTGGGGCCAGTTCTCGGACGACGGGCTGCTCTCCGGCAGCATCAACGCGCTCGATTCTGCGGCCGCCCTTGCGGTCAAGACCGTGCTTCCCCCGGGAGCCGGGGTCGTCATCCCCTTGGCCCTCTGCTGGGATTTCCCTGTGGTAGAGTTTAAGAGCAATTCTGGAGAGGGTCACAGTACGCAGTGGTGGAAAAGGTATTGCCAATACTTCGATACGCTCAGCGATAACTCCTTCGACATGGCGGGGGAGGCTCTGGAGAATTATCAGGACTGGGAAAATCAGATCGATGCCTGGATGATGCCATTCATCGACGATCCCCGATATCCTGACTGGCTCATCTGCGCCGCCTTCAACGAGCTTTACTACAACCAATTCGGAGGCTCTTTCTGGGAGTCGGGCTTGAGATCGGGACACCAGGAGGAATTCATGGGCTTGCATGCGGAGGATCACAAGAATTTCATCATGGAGTCGCAGGCCTACACGCTGTCCGGCAATATCAACGTGGGACACTACTCTTCCATCGTTTATGCCAGGTTCTGGCCGGAAATGGAGCGGGACCTGCTGAGATGTCACGCGGACTTTATCCTGCACTATGACGCATGCGATCCCAGCGTTCCCAATCAGACCTCGCCCGAGATCGGCGTACCCAGGGATTTCTCTTCCGAAGATTCCTGCATGATCGCAGACCCGTTTTTCGTCATGAGCCCGCACGGCTATCCCAGGCGTGCCGCACCCTGCGAACCAGGGGAAACTCACGTTCTGACTGACAATTCCTCGAAATTCATTCAACGCTGCTGGAGGTATTATGCTCTGTACAGGGACATGGGATTTCTGGAGTACGTTTGGCCTGCAGTGGAAAGCACCTACCACTTCATGAAAACCTACGACTGCGAGCCGCAGCCCGGCGATTCGCTGCCTGATGGCCGGGGGTATGATAACGCCTACGATGCCTGGGCAATGTGGGGTACAGATATGTACAGCGGAGGACTGTGGGTCGGTGCCCTGGAAGCCATGGATACTATGGCGGCAATCCTGAATAAACCTGTAAGATCCGAAGTCCAGGCCTGGCTGGAAGCCGCCAAGAGAAACTTAGACGCTCAGCTGTGGGATTCGGCGGGTCAGTACTACCGAATCGATACGGACAGCGAATATCCAGATGCCGTCTTCAGTGACGCTCTGTGCGGTCAGCGATACTGTGAGTCATTCGGCCTGCCTGACATTCTACCGCGCTGGAAGATGAACGCACACCTGCAAAAGGTATACGACGTCTGCGTCGCCCCCAATTCGAATTTTGGCGCCAAACTGGGAAGGATGCCCGACGGTTCCACAGTGCCCAGCGGCGACCCGCAGACCCACGAGTATTGGGTCGGGACCACATACTTCCTCGCAGCTTTGATGTGTCGAGCCGGACTGAAGAACGAGGCGCTGAATACTGCCTACGGAGCATACTATCCGGTATACCAGGCGGACCATCTGGCTTACTGGTTCAACACTCCGGAAGCTTGGGTTGATGGCGGGTACGCCCCCAGACCGAAATTTCGGCCAGGCCACGGCCAGCCGCAGCAATTGGATTTACAGCCCATCGGTCCGGACTCTACTTCGATCTTTGCCCACCAATATCAGCGGGCTAGGGCAGTGTGGGAGTTAGTGTTCGAGATCCAACGCGACTCTACCTTCTACCAGTGCGGAAACGTTAACACCGATGGAGTCATCGACATCGGTGACGTCGTGTTCCTGGTCAATTATCTTTACAAGGACGGCTCTTCACCCGATCCCCTCCAAACAGGGGATGTGAATGAGGACGGGATAGTGGATCTGGGAGACGTGGTCTACCTGGTCAACTACCTGTTCAAGAACGGTCCGCAACCCTGCGCTTAGCAGCCATTCCTCCTCTCGCCCCGAGACTCTGTTATAGACCCTGTCTTTTGAACAGCGAGCGCTCGCCAGAGCGCAGTAGCCTGCGCTGCTTCCTGCAGTACGCTGTTTATCGACGCAACTAGCTGTCATGGGCACGAATAGAACAACGGACACCTTAATTGGCCAGTGTGGATCGCAACCTGCTGCGATCGGGCTGGTCTGCTGGTGACAGCCACCAAGGGTCGTGTCTACTCTAAGCCCCTGTCATCTAACCGATTGACCGGAAAAAGCAGGAAAGTGCGAGTCGACCTGACAACGGCACATTTTTTGTATATATAATCGAGCGTTGGTTGCCCCTTCAGATTGTCTTTCTGCTGTAAGCTCCGTCTGCTAAACCCCTCAGACGGAGCTTTTTTGTCGCGCGTCGAGCCAACCCAGGGAGCCCGTTTCATCCGCTCAATCTCTTGACCGATTTCAGGTTGCTTTCCGGGACCGGTGCACTATATATTTCCTTGCGGGCGTTGAAGTCACCTGTCGTGGCGAGCCAGGACAGGCTCTCTGCGGGCCGGATGTTCGGGTGATCCCGCGGAAATCTAACCCCGCAGCCTGCAGGGATTCGATTTGTCGAGCCTGAGCAGGCATCGTGGCTGAGGCAAGAACGCGTGAGCGCATGAAAGAATATCCACGCTACATAACCCCCGGTTTTTCACCTTTTGACCCGATCCAATTGGCAAGGATGACCGAGCAGATCGTTTCGCGCGGAACGTCCCGGAAGTACACCAAATTCTATAAGGTGGGCGTTTACGGCGGAATATCCACGGGCTACACGGTGGGCTGCTGTCTGAGATGCGTGTATTGCTGGGTGGACTGGTCACGCGACTTCCCGGAATCTCACGGCAAATACTATACGCCACAGCAGGTGTTCCAGAATCTGGTAGCCAACGCCAGGAAGAAGAGAGTCAACAAGCTCAGGATATCCGGGGGAGAGCCTACACTGTGCAAGGATCACCTGTTTCATGTGCTTGAGCTTGTTGGAGACACCAGGTACCTTTTCATGCTCGAAACCAACGGTATCCTTTTGGGCCAGGATCAGCACTATGCAAAGGAACTGGAGCGGTTCAGCCGAAACCTGCATGTGCGAGTTTCCTTGAAGGCGGGCACTCCCGGAGGATTTCAGAAGCGAACCGGCGCCGTAGGGAAATCCTGTGAGCTGCCGTTTCTGGCGGTAAAGAATCTGACGCAGACCAAGCTTGACTTCCACGTGGCCTGCATGAGCGACCCCCGTATCATGCCGAAAGAGGAGAGACATGTGATGGTATGGAAGCTGAAAGAGGTGGACTATGACGGCTATCTGGAGGAGGAATACTGTGATTCCTACCCTACCGCCCTGGCTCGCATTCAGAAGGCGGAAGGGGATCTTTTCACCTCTTGAATTCGCTTTTCGGAGGCGACACCGATGAAGATTCTGGCAATATCGGACTGGCATGGGAAGGAGAACGTCCTGTCCCACCTTGCCCTGGCGATCAGGGGGCTCAATCTGGACATGATCGTGTTCACCGGCGACATCCTGCAATGGAAGGCCAAATGCTCGGAATGGGCGAATGCAAACAAAGAGAATCGGGTCCCGCAAAAGGACCTTCCCGAGATCACAGAGGAAATCCGGAGAAACACCCGACTCTACGTAACCTTCTATGAAACTGTAAGAGATTTCAATCTCCC
>CAYFQZ010000602.1:0-2001 GCA_964345305.1 uncultured Ignavibacteria bacterium
AGCAATCAGCCATTTTGGAACTGAATATGCTGAAAAGCCGTTACGGGATAAAGTCGAAGTTGGAGAGAAGTTTCGAGTTGGTATACCACTGAAGAAGGCACTTCACGACATCATGACTGAGAAGGCCACTAGCGAAACGAAGGTACGAATCAAAGTGGAATATGCCGACGTTTTTGGTAGGAAGCAAAAGCCGTTCGAAGGAGAATATAGCCCCGAAGATACGATCACCACAGAGGAGTTGGACAGGCTATTGTCGCAGGAGCGACCTATTCCTTAGTGAACCATCTGTTTCTTTGGGCCTAACGGTTAAGCCGCCAGCACATCATTGCGACCCCCTTTGGCACGTTTGGTCCCATCCTCTGATCATCTGGAAGGTGAAATAGCTCAGGATTCTCCTGACCGTAACAGGTTCAGCACATCTGTGTCCAATATGACAATGCGAACGGGATTCCTTGACTACGGCATTTTCGACGGTTGCTCTCCATCGAGCCAGCAGGTAAGCATCCGCAGAAATTCATCCCCTGGGAAATCCTCGTTGATCGTGGGACGCAAGAAAGGAGAATTGTCATAACCGGATATGACCCTTGGTTTTAGGTTGACAGTTGGGTGCTTCCTCAGAAATTCTCTTTCCAGGATTTCGCTAGCCGGATGGAGTCCAAGGTCAAGGAAGCTCTGGATATACGAGAGGACTCGAATATTCTGCTGCCTTCCTCGGAGCCAGAAGTAATGAGCTTGCCCCCAGCTTATCTCTTGAATATGGTCTTCAAGCGCCTCTAGAAGTCGCTCCACGGCTTCAGCAACTTCAGGTCTAAACTTGTTCATATGCCATGACTTCCCTTGCGTCTTCCATGGCTTTGCTGACCTGGGGCGCGTGGTGCTCACAAAAGCTTCGGCGACTTCAGGAGCTGGCAGGACCTGCTGGCTGTTGAGAATCCGCTTGCCGCCAACCTCGATTTGACGGTATTGAACGCCTGTGATGTCAACTCCTTGCCACCGCAACCACTCGAGTGCAAGCGCAATTCGAGCGTCGAACTGCTCTGCGACTATGATTATCCTCTGTGTTTCATTTATTGTCTCTGCATATTCAGATACATCTCTTTTGAACCAAGCTGCCAAGAGTTGGGGGAGGTCCACCTGATCATCCTCTATCTGGACGCCGAGTTCATCTACCCTCTTAATGAGATGCCCGTTTTCTTCCCTGCGGAGAAATTCAGCGGCAATTCGGCCTAGTTCCTCGCTACCAAGATTTGAAATATAGGAAGCGTATTTTATCGCCTGAAAATCAACATCGCTCGGAGTAGCACCCTTCTTTAGCTCGATTACCACTACTGCGCCATTTGAGTCCAGCCCTACGATATCAATAGCATCCCCGCCAATACTTGGAAAATCCAACTGTTCACCAATTATTACGAGATTCTCTCCGACGAAAGAAGGCAGGAATTTTACCCATTTCTCCAACTGAGCCTCGGACTCTTCAAAGTGTGTCACATCTATCTCGGAAAGTGAGTCATTCTCCAACGTAAAGAAGCGTGCTTGTTTCATCTCGCCTCCTGTATTTGCAGTCAGACATAGCCACTCCATACTCACTTCTTTCCCGTAAAGCAGAATACCTCTTCCACCAGGGGGCACTCGCCACTCCTCCGACTTCTCCAACCCTCCTCACCAACAAGCGGCGCTTGGGCTTGGCAGGAACCCGCCCTTGGCTGGAAGAAGGCAGAGATAAACGAACTCTGGGAGGTGTGAGATGAGCCGTGGGGCAATGGGATTGGCGGCAGGGCTGGTGGTGGGGATTATTTTGGGGTTGGTTTTGGCGGCGGCAATTCCGCAGGCGAGCGCGGCACCGAGTGCCGCGGATGAGGGAAGATATCAATTGATGGAGTATACATCGGGGAAACTGTTGCTGCTGCTCGACACAGACACAGGCAGGGTCTGGAAGCACTCAACCATGGCCGGCGGGTTCAAGCCGGTGACTGTGTTTCCCCACGAATGATTTGGGCCGGC